>NZ_WUEH01000008.1 GCF_010468615.1 Pseudodesulfovibrio sp. JC047
TCCATCAGGGCCATATCAAGAGTATAGGCCGAATATATGACAGCATTCGATTCTGCGTTGCCAACAAAAAAGCACTTGCCAAATGGGCGGGTCCATATATGTCTCCTTGGAGCGTTGTTTCCAGATGTGGACACGAACTCCAAGGGACAAAATTTCTATTATGCAGTTTTTACTCTCGTTGACGTGGTCCTGATTATCAGGGGACTGTATATCTGGGCTGCTTGGTTTGGCCTTTTTTCAATGCTTCCGGCGATTGGGTCTCACCGAGGATGGACCCATACGTGGTGGGCCATGCTGCTCGTGCCGCTGCCGATTCTCGCTATTCCGATCTTTATGCAATTGCCTGACGTCGCGAAAGATTTTATTCCTTTTTACGGAGCCTTTGTCGCAGGCTATTTTTCTCATTTGATGCTTGATGGAGAATTTGTCTGACGTCGGAGCGTGACCGGTTACGCGTTTGAACCGGTCAGCTTTTCGTAGAGCGTCACGTAATGGTGTGCCATGGTGGTGTCCGTGTACTTGGCGACAGTGTCTGAACCATTGGCAACGAGTGTGTCAGCCAGATTCTTGTTTGTCACCACTCGTACAATGTGGGATGCCAACTCTTCGGCGTTTCTATTCTCGAAGACCAGACCATCGTGTTCATGCGTCACGAGTTCCAGATTGGACGGCAGGTCCGAGGTGATGACAGGAGTGTGTGTTGCCCATCCTTCCTTGATGACCGCGTTTGAGCCTTCTCCGTCAACCGAAGGGATAATGAGCACGTCCATCTCCGGCAGGACAACGCGGCTTTCCTGATAGCCGAGGAACAAAATTGAACGGGCCAGATCCAGCTTTTCGGCTTGTTGTTTTAGTTCTTGGAATAACGGGCCTTCTCCGGCAATCATGCATTGCCAATCAGGCATTGCTGGATGTTTTTTGAGGACATTCAAAGCGTTTATGAGCACTCCGAATCCCTTTTGTGCGCTCAGTGCGCCGACTGCGCCAAGCGTCAGTACCGGGTGTGATCTTTTTTCCCTTTCATACATGTCAGCGTCAATACCGCTGTGAATCGTGGTTGTCTTATCCTTTGGTATTCCACAGGAAATAAGAATTTCCTGAATCTCCTGACTGACCGCGACAACCGCATCGCCAGCGAGGTATTTGCTTTTGCTCCACCCTGGTTTGAGAGGGTATGATACCCGGCGACTGTGAATTAACTTAAAGCGATTGTTTAACTTTTTAACCATGGCGGCAAGAGAAGCTCCCTTGGCATCATTAGTGTGGACGATATCCGGCTGGAATGAACGGATCAACCTCGTCAGACGAAAGACGTTGAGAGGGTTATAGTCGCTGGAAGAATGTATTTCTGCCAAAGGGATATTGGCTTCTTCCAAGAGCGGTTTTAACGGGGAATTCTGAGGAATGACGACCAGTGGTTCAAACCCGGGAGTTCGAGCAAGAAAGCGGGCAAGGTAAAAGACCTGCCGCTGTCCACCACGAATGATCTTTCCCAGATCAAGGAGCAAAACTTTCAAGATAAACCTCTATGTATTCAGAGCCTTGGCTGTCATTTCCGCAATGGCCTCAAGACTTGGGCAGATTGCGAATCCGGCACGGCTCATGGTTGTAAGTTTGCTTTCAATGCCGCCGCCTTTTTCAAGGATGGCTCCGGCGTGACCCAGTCGTTTGCCGGGAGGGGCCGTCTGGCCAGCAATGAAAGAAATGACAGGTTTGTCGAATCCGGTGGCCATAACGTATTCCGCCAGATTTTCTTCGGCCTGTCCGCCGATTTCGCCGAGGACGACCACGGCGCGTGTTTTATCATGATTTCGAATTATTTCAAACATATCAACAAAATTGACACCGATGAACGGGTCGCCGCCGATGCCGACACACAAGGACTGGCCCAGACCGGCTGAGGTCAGGCGATCGGCCACTTCATACGTAAGAGTGCCACTGCGGGAAAGCACGGCGACAGGGCCGGGCATAAAAGGTGTCGAAGGAAGAATACCGATTTTTGTTGTGCCGGGAACGATGAGTCCCGGTGTGTTCGGGCCGACAACACGAGTGGGAGAATCGGCGATTTGATGAAAGGTGGACAACATGTCGTGCTGCACGATGCCCTCTGTGATACAAATGGCCCATGGAATTTCATTGGCAGCGGCTTCGTACACGGCATCAGCCGCCATCTGCGGTGGGACAAAGAGAATGCTTGCCCCAATCGTATGTGACTGTTTGGCTTCGGCAACAGAATTGTACACCGGAACGCCAAGTACGGTTTGGCCTCCCTTGAAAGGAGTGACCCCGGCCACTATATTCGCTCCATATTCCTGCATGAGCCGGGTGTGGAGTTGGCCTTCGCGTCCAGTGATGCCCTGAACAAGGATGGGGGTCTCCCGGTCAATGCCAAAGAGTGCATCGCTGGTGTATCCAGTTGCTTTGGGCGTCTGTCCGGCAGGGCAATCCATGGGAGTCGGAAATTCAAGCGAGGGAGCCTGTGTCGGTTTGAGCGTGTTCAGGATGTCAATGGCCTCTTTCATATCCTTGGCCATATGGAGGTCGTTGACCTTGAGATCCTTGAGAATCTGCAAGCCTGAGTCGGCATCTTTGCCGGACATACGGACTACGATGGGTTTTTGAGGAGCGGCTCCCTTAAGTGCCCCTTGCATGGCGAGCGCGACTTTTTCGCAGGAGAGAATGCCTCCGAACAGGTTGATGAAAATTGCTTGTACCTGCGTGTCGCCAAACAGCAGTTTCAGCGCGGTTTCCATTCGTTTTTGATCCGCAGCTCCACCCAGATCAAGGAAGTTGCTGGCCGGAAGGTCGGAGAAGTTGAGGAGGTCCATGGTCGCCATGGCCAGACCTGCGCCATTGACCATCAGGCCGACCCAGCCGGGGAGTTTGACAAATGAAAGGCCGGCATCTCGGGCCGTGTTTTCTTCTGGCGAGGCGTGTTCCCGTTGGTAATATGTTTCCATTTCCGGGCGCAGGTCGGCTGCGTTGTCGTCGATCTCCACCTTGCCGTCCAACGCGACAAGTTGTTGGTCTGCGGTGAGAACCAGGGGATTGATCTCGGCCATGAGCAGCCCATTGTCGAGCATCCCATTGAAAAGATTGGTCAGGAGCGTGGCAAAATCCTTTAAGAGGTTTTTGTTTAACTCTAGATGGAAAAAAGCCGCTCTGATTTGGTGCGGAGCAAGTCCCCCGGGGAGCCTGATTTCTTGCACGAGCAGGTTGTCCGGGCCGAGATTTTCGATTTCGACACCACCTTCGCGACCCACTGTCAGGAGAATGCTCTTGCGTTCTCGGGAAACCGTGAGAGAAATATAAAATTCCCGTTCAATGGAGGACCCCGGCTCAACGCGGATAAAGGGAACTGAATGCCCTTTGATTGTCAGGTTGAAAAGCGTTCGTGCGGTTGCCGGGAAATCCGCAGGGTCGTCAATTTTGACAATACCGCCGGCCTTGCCGCGTCCTCCGGTCAGGACTTGCGATTTCAGGAACCATGGCAGTGGAAATTCTGGTTTGAAGTCGTTTTCGTCGCCCGGGTAGACAGCAAGGCCTTCGGGGGTGGGGATACCGGCTTTTGTGAAGAGAATTTTGCTCTTGTGTTCATTAAGTAGCATGTCGAGCTCCTGATTGCAGTCCATAGACGGAAGCATCTTATAGTGGGTTTGTGCAGACGAATCAATGTAAATGTCTTGCCATATTGCGTTTATGAAATGGATATGCGTGCGAGTTTTTTCCTGCCTTTCGTGGGTGTTTTTTTATACAAAACGCTGTGAGCCAACATGCTGTTTTTTGGGGTAGTTGGCTGTTCCCGTGAAGTGGTCTTCTTTTATTGTCTTGAACGACGGGTCAATGCATGTGCTCTGAGAGTCCTGAGTTTTTCACCGGATTTTGCTCCGAGATTCCTGTCTTCTGGTTTGAGTTTCACCTTGAGAATGGTTGCGAGATTTCGTTGGGCTCGGCTGCGATAATCTTTATCCTGATCAACCAGAACAAGGGCAAAAAGCGGTTCCAACGTCTCTGAAAGATGTGTGTCCATGAGAAGATCGACTTTGGTTCCGGCGCGCAGTTCTTCATATCGGGCCGCAATCATGTGCCATTGTGCGGCTTTTATTCCCGCAGTGAGGTGTCGATTGGACAACTTGAGCCGGTGAACAAGGGTCTTGATGCGTGGGATTCCGGCACGATCATGTCCGTAGTGGTGCGGAAGGCGGTCCTTGGGCGTGGCTGTCTTGCCAATGTCATGACAGAGTCCCATCCATACAGTCATGGGGTCTCCGGCCAGACTGTCCATGGTCCGGCAGGTGTGTTCCAGAACATGCGTATCGTGATACGGAGCAGGTCCGGCGGGAATGGTTGCGGCATCGTAAAATTCTTCGAACCAGGGCGACAGGCAGTCTGTTTCCGCGAGCAATCGCAGAAAATTGCCGGGAGCCGGGGCCGAAAGTGCCTTGATGAGTTCCTGACCAACTCGTTCCGGGGACAGGGTTGCAAGCAGCCCTGTTTTTGCGACGGCCCGCATGGTGTCTTTTAGTTCCATATGTGGGGTGAAATCGGGAAGCTGTGCCCAGAAACGCGCGGCACGATAGACCCGGAGTGGATCGATATGGAATGCCTCGTGAGAAGCGGGGCGGAGGATGGCGTTGTTCAGGTCGTCCAATCCGTGCGGATGGCAGATCAATTCTCCATCGTCATCCAACAGGAGAGCATTGACAGTCAGGTCTCTGGCTTTTAATTCTTCCAAGAGTGTTTCTGCTCGTGGAAAGGAAAATTCAAGCCCGTCCATCATGAAAATGGGAAAGGCCAATCCAATTTCGTGAGCCTTTGGAAACGCGTTGGTGAAATCGTCACGGGAAGTACCCGTGACAAGGTAGTCCCGATCATGGATAGGCCTGCCGAGTAGGAGGTCGCGGACAGCTCCGCCAGCAAGATAAAAGTGCATAATCGATACGATAACATAAGGTAACTCATGATTCCACAAGGTATTTTCCTCGTTGAAAGTTCACCGGAACAGATAGCGGCAACCCATGATTCATGGTGTGCGGACATCGAGTCGCTCGGGCCGTGGTCTGTCTGTGATAACGCCGATTTTTCAGGACAAACGTGCAAGCGGGCACAGTGTGAAAGTGCTTCAACGCTGGTTGTTTTCCCTGCCTGCCACACGACCATGGAGTTGGCCCGGTCAATGGCTGAAGACTCCCTTTTGGGGGAGTGGGGAGCGGTTCTCAGTGTGGTGCAGGACGGCGGCAGGGGGCAACTCCGTCGCCCTTGGGTCTCGTTGCCGGGGAATGTTCATGCGTCCATTGTTTTGCCAAAGCCTCCCTCAGTCGGACCGTGGCGGGATATTTTACCGCAAATACTTCCACTGGTGGTCGGTTCCCTGTTTGCCGATGTTTTGCAGTCGCTTGGTGCGTCCATACAACTCAAATGGCCGAATGATATTCTTCAAAATGGTCGCAAGGTCGGTGGAATGCTGATCGAGGAACGGGCGGGCATCACGATTTTGGGGCTGGGGTTGAACCTCGCAGGGTGCCCGGATGACAGACAAATGCGTGATGATTGTTCGGCCCCTGCTGGAACGCTTGCCTTTTCGACGTTCAGCGGGGGGCCTTTGGTTCTCCTTGAAACCCTTGTAAGTCGTGGCAAAAATGTGTATGCAGTCATGCTCGACGAGATTCCACCTGCTCAATGTCTTCGCATGATTGAGAACAGGTTGGCCTGGATGGGAAAGACTGTCCTGGTCCACGAGGGAAACCAAGATTCATATGAGGCCGTGATAACGGGCCTTTCCCCTCAAGGGGGACTCGTTGTAGTGCGTGGTGGAGAAGAAATTGTTCTGTATTCAGGGTCTATTTTTCCTCTCTAAATCCCGTGTAATGCGGGGCGGTTCCAGTCCGTGTTTTTTTATTTTTTGTCTAGGAGACCAGTGAGTTCCATGAAGCCAAAGTCCTTTGAAGAGGTACTTGAAGAGGTCAAAGGAAAGCGCATACTTGTTGCCAACCGGGGTATCCCGGCCCGGCGCATTTGTCGCTCCATTACTGAAATGTTCAACGCCAAGGCGATTATGACCGCCACCGACGTTGATAAAACCTCCCCTGCGACATCGGGAGCAAACGAGCTGCTTTTGCTTGGTTCCGACCCTCGCGCTTATCTCGATCTGGACCGGGTCATTCGTGAAGCCAAGGCCAAGGATGTCGTTGCCATTCATCCAGGCTGGGGATTTGGCGCCGAGGATGATTCCTTTCCCGCTAAATGCAAGGAAGCAGGAATTATTTTCATTGGTCCCGAACAGGAGCCGATGCGGATTTTGGGCAACAAGGTTGCGGTCCGCAAACTCGCCATCGAACAGGACGTTCCGGTGGTCCCCGGGTCCGAAGGGGCTGTTTCGATTCCAGAAGCGCGCGAAATCGCCAAGGAAATCGGATTTCCCGTCATGCTTAAGGCAGAAGGCGGCGGCGGTGGCCGTGGTATTTATGAAGTCTATCAGGAAGAGGATCTGGAGAACGCGTTTTCAAAGGCGTCCGCTCTGGCGCAGGCCTCTTTCGGCAATCCGCGTCTGTATGTCGAAAAATTGCTGACTTCAGTCCGTCACATCGAGATTCAGGTCATTTCCGACCAGTACGGCAATGTATTTTGTATGGATGAACGTGATTGTTCGGTTCAGCGGAATCATCAGAAGCTGATCGAAATCACTCCTTCTCCCTGGCCGAAATACACGCCTGAATTGCGTGCGCGGCTCAAGGAATATGCACGTCGTCTCGTGTCAGCTGTTGGATATCATTCCTTGGCGACTGTTGAGTTCTTGGTCGATGCCGATTGTGTGCCGTATCTCATTGAGGTAAATACTCGTTTGCAGGTTGAGCATGGTATCACCGAATGTCGGTATGGTATTGATCTGGTTGAAGAACAGATTGCCATTGCTTTCGGTTCCAAGTTGCGGCTCAATGACGAAGAGACCAAACCGTATCAGTGGGCCATGCAGTGCCGAATCAACTGCGAGGATCCGCAAAAGAATTTTGAACCCAATTCCGGTCGTATAACCCGGTATGTTTCTCCGGGTGGTCAGGGAATTCGTATCGATTCCTGTGTGGGAGATGGCTATCGTTTCCCGTCCAACTACGATTCCGCAGCCGCCTTGCTGATTTCTTATGGTAACTCCTGGAATAAGGTCGTTGCCTTGATGAAGCGTTCCTTGCGCGAGTACATGATCGGGGGGCTGAAGACCACGCTTCCTTTCCATTGCAGAATCATCGATCAGCAAAAATTCGTGGATGCGGACTATGACACCAATTTTGTCCGTCAGAATTATACCGAGCTTATGGATTACTCGGATCGTGAGCCGGATTTTCTGCGCATGATGCGTCTTGTGGCCGAGATTTCGGCCTTGGGCTACAACAAATATGTCCAGTTGGGCGAATATCGTGGTCGTGAGGACAAGCGTGTTGGCCGTTTTGAGCTGGTTGAACCGCCTGAGAGGTCGTCGGGATTCGAGCCGCATTTTTCGCGGAGTATGGATCGGGATGCCATTTTGGACACATTGCGGACTGATCGGGAGAGTGGCATCATCCACATGACCGATACCACCACGCGTGATATCACACAGTCCAATAGTGGTAACCGGTTCCGTCTGGCTGAAGATCGTATTGTCGGCCCATCTTTGGACAAATGTGGGTTTTTCTCTCTTGAGAATGGTGGTGGGGCGCACTTTCATGTCGCCATGCTCGCCAACATGACCTACCCATTTTCCGAAGCTGCGGAATGGAACAAGTTCGCACCCAATACATTAAAACAGATTCTTGTTCGGTCCACCAATGTTCTGGGGTACAAACCCCAACCGAAGAACGTCATGCGGTTGACCGGCGAGATGATTAATGAGCATTACGAGATTATCCGTTGTTTCGACTTCCTGAACCATGTCGAAAACATGCGGCCTTTTGCCGAGGTTGCCATGAATTCGAATCGGAATATCTTTGAACCCGCTCTTTCCTTGTCGTGGGCCAAGGGCTTTGGCGTGGATCGGTACCTGCAAGTGACTGATTCCATTATCGCCATGTGTGCCGAGGCCGGTGGCGTGACCAAGAAGCAGGCCGAGAAGATGATTATTCTCGGTCTCAAGGATATGGCTGGCGTGTGTCCGCCCCGATTCATGCGGGAACTCATTGCGACCATTCGAGCGAAATACCCTGAGTTGGTCATTCATTGTCATCGTCATTATACGGATGGGCTTTTTGTCCCAACCATGGGTGCGGCCGCTGAAGCTGGTGCGCACATTGTGGATGTGGCTGTTGGTGCGTCTGTTCGTTGGTATGGTCAGGGCGAAGTTCTGTCTACGGCCGCGTATATCGAAGATGAAATTGGTCTGAAAACCAATCTGGATAAAGACATGATCCGTTCGACCAACTTCAAGTTGAAACAGATCATGCCGTATTACGATAGATACACTGCTCCATACTTCCAAGGAATTGACCACGATGTGGTTCGGCATGGAATGCCGGGCGGTGCGACATCTTCCTCTCAGGAAGGTGCCTTGAAGCAGGGGTATATTAAACTGTTACCGTACATGCTCAAGTTCCTTGAAGGAACTCGGAAAGTGGTTCGGTATCACGATGTGACCCCTGGTTCACAAATTACCTGGAATACCGCATTCTTGGCGGTCACCGGAGCATACAAGCGTGGCGGCTCCCGCGAGGTTCGTCGGTTACTGAATGTTCTGGATATTGTGACTCTGTGCAAGGAAGAGGACCTGACCAATCATGAACGGGAAGCCAGACTCGCGTTGTATCGCGATTCAAATGATGCTTTCCGGAATTTGTTACTTGGGAAATTCGGCAAAATGCCACTTGGTTTCCCGGAAGATTGGGTCTACCAGTCCGCTTTTGGCAAGGGCTGGGAAGTTGCCATCAAGGAGCGGACCGAAGAGTCGCCGTTGACCACTTTGGTGGATGTTGATTTGGACGTCGAGATGCAAGCATTACAGAATCGATTGCACCGGCATCCTACAGACGAGGAATTCGTCATGTATCTCAACCACCCTGGAGATGCCATTTCGACCATCGATTTCTGTGAGAAGTTCGGCAACATCAACAATCTGCCGGTTGACGTTTGGTTTGAAGGGTTGGAGAAGGGCGAAGTCCTGCAATTCCAGGGCAACTGCATGAAACCGCACCGGATGCGTATTCTGGATATTTCCGAGCCGGATGAAAACGGCATGGCCGTTGTTCGTTATGCGCTTGATTCAGAGATCATGAGTCATCAGGTGAAGGTTGCCGAGCCGGATGTTGGCGGCAAGGAGTCCACTGAAATGGCGGACCCGATGAATGAATATCATGTCGGTTCTCCTAGCAACGGTGATTTGTGGGTGACGCATGTTCGGCCAGGTGACAAGGTCAAGGCCGGTGAAGAACTGTTCAATATCTCCATCATGAAACAGGAGAAAGCTGTTCTTGCCCCCATTGACGCAACAGTCAGACGGGTTATCAAATCCGCCAACTACACCGAGGACAAAAAAATGATTCCGGTGGTCGAAGGCGAGTTGATCGTCGAGTTGGGACCCGAAGTTGGCGTCTGCCCGACATGCAAAAGTGATGTCCCGAGTGAGGATTGCAATTTCTGCCCTCAGTGTGGACAGAAAATCTAAGAAAAATACATGACCATTCAAATTGGTTGAGTCATTAAAAAATGGCACGACCAGAAGCCTTTGAAATGAAAATAAGGGCCGATAAGCATTAAGTGCTTGTCGGCCTTGTTTTTTTTATGAATATCAGTGCGAATTGTGTCGCTGTTCTTCGTTGAAATGTGTGCTTTAAAGTGGTTTTTTGGTACAATGGTCTGACCAATAGTTTCATTGACGAACCTGTCTGATAGACTGTAAGCGGGTATTCGAAGCTCATGGCTTGATTGTTCTTTTTAGAGTGTTGAATCGTAATCGTAGAAAGTCACAATGACTTTGGTAGGGGAGGTTTTCCCTGAACGCCAAAGTGAATTTCCAGGAGGAAATGATGGCCAAGACCCAGAAAAAGCCCGCCGCCAAGGCTGCTGCCAGCAAAGCCGGGGCAAAAACTGAGAGTCTCCAGAAAAAATTGGTCCTGAATGGGGCCGATATTAAGAAGATCGGTGAAGAAGCCGAACTTCTTGTCGGTGGAAAGAATTATAATACAGCAATCATCAGTCAGGTTGCTGGGATTCGGGCCCCTGAGTTTAGGGCTATTTCATCGCATGTCTTTCACCATATCCTCGACGAGACCAAGGTGAACGCCGCTGTTGTCCGCTCAATGGTTGATAAGGAATACAACCGGGTTGATTGGAGTTCAGACGCCGTTAACGAAGATTCCGAATATTTACAGCAGTTTGTTCGTGAAGTTGGCAAAAAGATTCGTGAACAGTCTGAAAAACAATCAGGCACGCCGATCAAGCTGCGGACCTTTATCAATAACGTTGTTGAAGGGTTTGCGACATCTCCTGAGGGTATTGATCAACTTCGAATGCGTTCGGTGTTGGTCCAGTCGGCCATCCTTTCCGTCAATATCCCTGCTGAAATAGGCAAGGAAGTCAAAGGCGCCTATCTTTCCATATGTAAGGAAGCCGGTCTTGACGATGTTCCGGTTGCGGTCCGTTCATCTGCTGCAGGTGAAGACAGCCGCAAAAAAGCTTTTGCCGGTTTGCAGGACACGTATCTCAATATCGTTGGTGCGGATGAATGCCTGGAAGCGTATCACTGGGATTGTGCGTCCGCGTACAACCTGCGTTCCATGACCTATCGCCGTGAAGCCATTCTGGATGCCATTACCAAGGCCGAGGAAACCGGCGATGTGGCTATTGCCGAACTCGCCAAGAAGGAATGGGCCATTGAGCATACGTCCTTGTCCGTCTGCATCATGCGCATGATTAATCCCGTGATTTCGGGAACGGCGTTTAGTGCGGATACGGCAACAGGCTGTCGTGGAACCGATCGGAATGATTTGGTGTCCATTGATGCAAGTTATGGCTTGGGAGAGGCTGTTGTTGGCGGCATGGTCACTCCTGACAAATTTTATGTCTTCCAACGCGATGGCAGCCGTGAGGTTGTTATCCGGTATATGGGCTGCAAGGAAAAGAAGATCATCTACCGGGAAGACGGCAGCGGAACCCAAGTGGTCAAGGTGCCGAGTAACGAAGTGTATCGTTGGGCATTGTCCATTGCACAGGCTGAGATGGTCGCTCAAGGTGTTCGAGCTATTTCAAAGGCCTATGGCGGCATGATAATGGATTCCGAATTCTGCATCGACAAATCGGATCGACTGTGGTTTGTCCAGGCTCGTCCTGAAACTCGGTGGAATGAAGACATCGAACTGCATCCCAATACGATTTTCATGCGCCGTCTCGAAGTGGACAAAAAGGCCATTGCTTCGGCTGAAGTCATTCTCGAAGGCAACGGGGCTTCCCGTGGCGCAGGGCAGGGCACAGTCAAATATCTCCGTTCCGCTCTGGAATTGAACAAGATCAACAAGGGTGACATTTTGGCCGCTCAGCGGACTGATCCGGACATGGTTCCCGGTATGCGTATCGCTTCGGCCATTCTCGCCGATGTGGGCGGTGACACCAGCCATGCGGCCATTACTTCTCGCGAACTTGGTATTCCGGCCATCATTGGTATTCAGCGACTCGAAGCCTTGCGGTCACTTGAAGGACAGCAGGTCACGGTCGATGGCTCACGAGGTAAAGTCTATCGTGGCGAGTTGCCTCTGGTAGAAGTCGGTGGCGAAATCAATGTCGCGGAATTGCCGGCCACCAAGACCAAGGTCGGTTTGATTTTGGCTGATGTCGGTCAGGCTCTGTTCCTGTCTCGGCTTCGTCAGGTCCCTGATTTCGAAATTGGTTTGCTTCGTGCTGAGTTCATGCTTGGCAATATTGGTGTGCATCCCATGGCACTCGAGGCGTATGACAAGGATACGCTGAATGATCTGGTGGAAGAAAAAATCCAGCAGATGGATATGCGTTTGACCAAGGTCATGAAGGAACAGCTTGCGTCCGGTCTGATTACCATGCCGCTCAAATTGCGTGAATACGTCGGACTTATTACGGGGCTGACGCATGAGATGGAAGCCTTGGCTGAACAGGAAGGTGCCCGGAGCACGGATGCCGTTTTGGCCATGCATCGCCGTTTGCGCGAAATGGATCATAAATTGGATGACCACATTGCGTTGGCAACGGAACGACTTGATATTCTCAAGACGTCCATTGACGCTGAAGCGCATGTTGCCGTGGTGCTGGGATACCATGACATGCTCGAATCCGAACCAGAAGCCCGGTCCGAGGCGTGGCAGATTCGTCAGCAGCATGAAAAAACGGTGGCTGAGTTTGTTGAACGTTTGAAGGATGAGCCGGAATTTGGCGCATATTTGGACAAAATTACTCGCCTGCGTGAAGAAGTCGCTCTCAAGATGGGTTTGAAATCCGAAATGGATGAAGTGGCAACATTGCCTGACCGGATTCGTCATCTTCTTGAAACCCGAGGCTATACCACCGGCAAGGAAAATTATATCCAGACCCTGTCCCAGGGATTGGCTTTGTTTGCCATGGCTTTTTATGGCAGCAATATCGTCTACAGAACCACTGATTTCAAATCCAATGAATATCGGAATTTGCTTGGTGGTTCGTTGTTTGAAGCGCATGAAGATAACCCCATGATCGGATATCGCGGTGTCTCTCGGAATATCCATGATTGGGAACTCGAAGCCTTCAAGCTCGCTCGGGGCATTTATGGCGGCAAGAATTTGTCTATCATGTTCCCGTTTGTCCGGACGTTGGAAGAAGCTCGCTCCATGAAGCGGTATCTCAAACAGGTGCATAATCTGGAATCCGGCAAGGATGGCCTCAAGGTTATCCTGATGGCGGAAATTCCGAGTAATGCCGTCTTGTGCAAGGAATTCCTCAAAGAAGTGGATGGGTTCTCCATCGGGTCCAATGATATGACGCAGATGGTTCTGGCGACCGATCGTGATAATGCCAGTTTGCAACACATCTATGATGAAGAAGATCCTGCCGTTGTCTGGGCTATCTTGTCCGCGATTTTCGCTGGGCAGAAAGTCGGTAAAAAGGTCGGATTCTGCGGACAGGGCGTGTCCAATAGCGTCATCTTGCGCGGATTGGTCGCCATTGCAGGGATTGTGTCCGCTTCTGTTGTTCCTGATACGTATTGTCAGACCAAGATGGATTTGGCCGCTATTGAAGCCCAAAATATCAAGACCCGCGATTTGGGTGAATGGCTTAAAAAGCAACATATGCAGAATTTGCAGGATCTGCTCGAAGTTAACAGCTACGGGCATATTCTGAAAAAATATAAATCGCCTGAAGATTTCATGGAATGGTACGAAGGTGAACTCGATCGTTTTGGCGAGCAGCTTCGTGACCATATGGAAACGCCGAAGGAAGAGTTCTATCGTCAAGAAATGGAACAGTTCCGGTCCATTTTCCATAAACCGGTGATTTACGCCAGTTGGGATTGGCACCATACTGTCAGAGATGCCATGGTTCATGCCGGGTTCGATTCCTTTGAGGAACAGGAAGCCGCGCTTGAAGAACAACGTAAAAAGCAATGGTAGTCCGTAATACATAGAATACCGAGAAAGGCTCCTCTTTAGAGAGGGGCCTTTCTTTTTTGGTGAAAGGACTGCGAAAAAAAGGCACACAAGAGTGTCGTTTTCGGTGGTGATATATGCAGTGCCGCCAGGCAAAGGAAAGAAGTTATGCGGCATCAAGTACCTGTTTTACAATAAAAATGTTTAACAATAGTAAGCAATAGCCGTTGACGCTACCCCCCATTTTGAATATGATTCCTAATATATCAAAAAATTATGTAATATCAGACAGTTTGTTTGACAAAAATGTTCGAAAACAGCCGTTTCATAAACGGATTAGCAATTTGCCATCTCAAGAGAATTCATGCCGTTTTTATTGAAACATCATTTTGATCCTGATTGGGATTTTTCCAGGCTCAGGCCTGAAAAACAGGCTGATGGGAGCGTGAACCATCATGAGTTGCATTATGTCAATAATGTTTCGAAAGGTGATGTGATCGCGGAATGGGTCTGTCTGGATGCCGCTGATGTCAGTGATGCACGATTTGTTTTTGATGTAATGGATTTCCCTGCCGGACGCGGCACTGGTATTCGTTCGACATGTGCGGACAAACTGTTTGCCGCCGTGGATGGGTACGTGTGTTACAAAGAGGGTAAAATTGTCGTCCGAGAGACCCTGACTATACATTCTGATGTCGATTATCACACTGGAAATGTGAATTTCATCGGAAAAATTGTTGTCGAAGGGTCCATTCGAACCGGCTTCAGTGCCCGGGCTGTCTCAATGTCCATAGAAGGCCAGATTGAAGGCGCGCAGGTCGAAGCGGTTCGCACCATTCATTGCATGGGGGGAGTCAAGGGTGGAAAGGCCGCGCAGCTTGAAGCCGGCCGCGATCTGAAACTTGCCTATTGCGAGTACGCAACGCTTGTCGCTCACAATGATATTCTCATCAAGGGAGCCGCCATGCATAGCACCATCTATGCGGGGAAACGGTTGGCTGTCGGGGATCGATTAACAGGCGGGAATATTTGCGTTTATGAATATGTCTATGTTGGGAGTCAGCTTGGCGGTGGATTGGATACTGACACCTCCTTGGTCTTGGGATACAAACCGTCCTTGCTTCATGCCGATGAACGGTACAATCAGCGTATCAAGATTCTTCATGACGAAATTGCTTCGTTTGAAAAGGTGCTGAACAAGGGAGACGAGTTCCGTGCCGAGTTTGAACCATTGTTGGAGTCCGCATTGCGGGAACTCGATTTGTTGAAGGCCTTGAAGGTCAAGTTGTGGGAAGGAATTTATGCGACGGAACGCCTTGAGAAGTGCAAGATTCTGGTGCCGGGAATCGTCAAGCCAGGTGTCGAAATAAGTATTGGTTCCGCTTTTTTGAAAGTGCAAGATTTTTTGGAAGATGTGTATTTTTATTACGATAATGATGAAGTGAAAATTGGTGCTTCCACCAATAGAGTTAAAAGATAATATATGGATATTGCAACATTAATTGGGTTGGTTGGCGCATTCGGACTGGTGGCGACGACGATTTTCATGGGTGGAAATGCTGCTGGTTTCATTGATATTCCATCGGTGGTGGTGGTTATTGGTGGAACCTTTGCCGTCACGTTTGTCATGTTTCCGCTTGGCGTGGTTATCAATGCGTTCAAGGTCGGCATGAAAACCCTTCTTTTCAAGTCGGATGATCCTATCGAGATTATCAATCTCATTACCGGACTGGCTGATACAGCTCGCAAGGAAAGCATCATAGCCCTTGAAAAAGTGGCGATTGACAATGCTTTTCTCAAGAAGGGCGTCATGCTTGTTGTTGACGGTTCGAGTGAAGGACTTGTTCGGTCTGTCATGGAGATTGAGCTTGAATTCATGAAACAGCGACATCGGCAGGGCCAAGCTGTTTTCAAGGGAATGGGAACAATGGCGCCGGCATTTGGCATGATCGGGACTTTGATCGGATTAGTTAACATGCTGTCCAATCTGTCCGATCCGTCTTCCATTGGACCGGCCATGGCCGTGGCTTTGTTGACGACTTTTTATGGTTCGGTTTTGGCTAATTGTATTTTCTTGCCCATGGCCACCAAGCTGGAAGAACGGTCCAGTGAGGAAGTCCTGTTCATGCAAATCATGATTGAAGGCGTTTCTTCTTTGCAGCGGGGAGATCATCCGTCGGTGGTTAAGGAAAAACTTCAGGCCTTTTTGTCTCCTGCTTTACGAAAAAAGAGTGTGTAATTTCGGTCTATTGAGAGGAGCACGTGGCGAATAGAGCAGAAGAAATTCTCAGGCGAAAACCTCCGGAAGAGCCTCCGGCGGAGGATGGACTTCCTCCCTGGATGGCGACATTTGCGGACATGATGACACTTTTGTTGTGTTTTTTCGTGTTGTTGCTGTCTTTTGCCGAGCAGAGTGAGCAAAAGTACCGCGATGCGTTAGGATCGATCAAGGGAGCTTTTGGGGTCAAGGAAGTGCGGGCTGTTTCGGATGAAATGGCTCAGTTCAATACCAGCCGAACCGTCAAGGACATGGCCTCCAGCATATCGCATGATGAGCGGTTACTGCTTGGTGTGGTCATGCGGATCAAGTCGTTGCTTGCGGATGAAAATATAGCATTGAAAGCGGGAATGGGCGTCACTGCTGACAGGGACGGCGTGGTTTTTAGTGCCCAATCCGCTGCCTTGTTTCGTCCAGGCTCTGCGGATCTGGCGGATGGGGCAGACCGAATTCTTGATAAGGTTGTGAAAGTCCTGAAGGATTACAAGTTGAATATTGTCGTGCGAGGTCATACCGACGACAGACCTATTTCTTCTCCACGATATCCTTCGAATTGGGAATTATCTGCGGCTCGTGCGGCCATGGCATTGAATTATCTCATTGATAAGGGCGGCATCGAAATCAATCGGGCCAAAGCGGTCGGGTATGCGGATACGAGACCGGCTGTTTCCAATGATTCTGATGAAAATAGGTTGAAGAATCAGCGCGTTGAATTTTATCTTCATATGCCGCAACGGGATGCGTGGTAGGGAAAAGCATGGCTGAACAAGAACCGATTGAACAGCAGGAAGGGGTTGCTTCTGATCCCCCAAAGCCGGATGCAGGCATTCCTCCGTGGATGGCGACATTTGCGGATATGGTTACGCTGTTGCTGTGTTTTTTCGTCTTGCTTTTGTCGTTTACCAACACTGATGTGGCGAATTTTAAAACAATGATTGGTTCTGTGCAGGAAGCGCTCGGCGTTCAATTTGACGATGTTGGTGCCACCGGGGTGCCCTATGCTGAAACGCGGTTTTCCGAACGAAGAAGTGTCAAGGAAAACAGGCAGATTGTCGAACTCGGTGCTCGGATCAAGAAGAGTATTCGAGCGCACGATTTGGCGCACATGGCCCGAGTGAGTAGTGACAAATCAGGTGTGATGCTTCGTTTGAGCAATCATGTGATGTTTGCCAAGGGGGGCATTGAATTGACGGATGAGGCTCAAAAAGGGCTTCGGGTTGTCATTGATGCCATGGAGAAGAGCGATTTTAACCTTATCATCCGTGGCCACACAGATGGCGAGCATGTGGAATCAACGCTGTACAATTCCAATTGGGAGCTGTCAGCAGCCCGCGCCGCCCGGTGCCTCCGGTATATCCTGCACCATTCCACCATCCCGGCAAAACGTATGAAGGCCGTCGGATACGCCAGTGCCAAACCCATCCTTCCCAGCACTTCGGAAGAAAACAAACGAGTCAACCGCCGTGTCGAATTTTTCTATATGCCACCCGGACGCTCCAAGTGGTAATGAAAAAAGGAAAAGCCTCGTTTTTGACGAGGCTTTTCCTTGGTGAATGTAGAGGGAAATACGTAAAATTGATTGTAGCTCCCTGTTTATATAGGCGAATAGGGGGAAGACGTTTTCTAGATTGCTAGTTCCTTGTCTCTTTTTTGAAAATAAACTTTGTCTATGCGGGGATTCTGTTCTACGTCGCCATTTTGGTTGATAATTCAACGGTTTCACGATCAAAGTTCCTTAAAATCGGTTTATCTATTGCATGCTCTCATTGGAGGATTTCCCATGGCGAACCCTGAACATTTAAAGATTTTGAAACAAGGCGTTGCGACTTGGAATAAATGGAGGGAGGACAATCCAGAAATAAAGCCTGATTTTGAAGGTGAAGGCCTTCAAGGGGCAGACCTCATGGAAGTAAATTTTATGGGGGCAAATCTTATGGAAGCAAGTCTTAGAGGAGCAAACCTTGAAAAGGCGGATCTTAGAAAGGCGAACCTTAAAAATGCGGATATGGGATGGGGGCCTCTTCCGAGTACCAAAAAATTGATAATTGGATCAGAGTCTTCCTTCCCTTCGCAAAAAAAAACTCAAAAGAAGAAATCCCAAACAACAAATCTCAAATTGGCGAATCTTAAAGGGGCTGATCTCCGACAAGTGAACCTTAGAGATGCAAATCTTGAGAATGCGGAGATTAGAGGGGCAGATCTCAGGGGAACGGATTTGAACAATGCTTATGTTCATAATACGAAAATTGACAATACAATGCTTTGCTTGGGCATCAGCACTCAAGGTAGTTACGGCAGTCAGCTGTTTGTCCGCCATGTTCGGGATTTGGATTATATCGAGGAAACTAAAGAAAAGTATCCTTGGAAATATCGGATATGGAAATGGACCTCCAACTGTGGACGTTCCATCGGTCAATGGGCTGCCTGGTCATTTGTCTTTGCTTGCCTTTTCGGTGTTGTTTTTGCCAATTATCCAGTCTGGAGTTGGCTTCCCGACCAGCTGCAATCTTTGCTTACAGTCATAGCTCCGAAAATGAGTTACAGCAATCCAATAATGGCCGATGGTTGGTTTACACCTTACTATTTCAGTATAGTCACCTTTACCACCCTCGGATTCGGTGATGTGACCCCAACCAACACCGCTGGTCAAGTCTGGTTGGCTCTTGAGGTCATACTTGGCTACATCATGCTCGGTGGCCTCATAACTTTATTTGCTACTAAAATGGTTCGCCAAAGCGGATAACACGATTCTAGTCATTTCGGTTTTTTGCTGACTCTCGGGGATTGTTTATTTTCCTTTTTTCTCATGCGGTAAAAAAGGCCCAGACAAATTCTGGACCTGAAATTTTATTATTGAAAATAATTTTGAGGTATTATTCTGTCAAAAAAATATGTGAACATCCACCTAAGAGGAGTGTCAGAGTGGCACATACTATCGAAGTGTGCTTCAAAAAGATGAGGCCGCCGGTCCATTATCCCTCAATTGTGCAATTTGCTCTTATGGCCTCTTTATTCAGCGAATAGAGGGCATCGAGAAAATGCATCTGAAAACTGCCAGGACCGTCAGCCTTGGCGGCAGCCATTCCGCCCGCAGTTTTCATCAGAGCCATGCCTGCCACGGCTGCATCAAACGCGGAGTCGGCCACGCCAGCACAAGCTCCGCAAATGGCGGTCGAGGTGCAGCCCATGCCGGTCACCTTGGCCATGAGAGACGTCCCACCTTGCAACCATACTGTCTCTGTGGTGGAAACCACCATATCCCGCTTTCCGCTGACGACCACAACACAATCAAAGTGTTCTGCAAGATATTCCGCCGCTGTTTCTGCTGCTTGTGTCGTGTGTATGGAGTCCACGCCTTTGGTCTGTCCGTCCGCGCCAGCTACCGCCATAATTTCTGAGGGGTTACCGCGAATAATGGTCGGGGCAACTTCTTGAAGAATTTTCGTACAGGTTTGCGTCCTGAACGAACTGGCACCCGCGCCCACCGGATCAAAAATAATCGGCTTGGATGCCGCCTTTGCCGCCTTTCCGGCGACAAGCATACTGGAAACCCATGGCTCACTCAACGTCCCAATATTTAGCACAAGGCTGTTGGATATGGCTGCCAGTTCTTGCATTTCTTCCTGCGCATGAGCCATGAGAGGAGATGCGCCAAGAGCCAGCAGAGCATTGGCCGTATTATTCATGACCACATAGTTGGTGATATTGTGGACAAGCGGTGCTTTGGAACGAATCCGTTCAACAATATCCCAGGTCCGGGCAAGTAGCGTCATAATGCAGCTCCAATATGTTCTTTTTCTCTACTATTCATCAACGTCTTCACGCTTTTATCCTGAACGCTCGTTGTGGTCCAGTGACATGTCCTTCGAGAGTTGCTTTTTTCTAAGAGACTGAATGTTGATTTCGTTACTTGCGTTGTTTTTTTGCGTTTGTCGTAGGGGGAGGATCTTTGCGGCTGCAAGAAATCTTTGACTCACAGTAAATTTCGCTAAAAACACGAAAGCCCTTATTCTTTCGCGGAAGAATAAGGGCTTTCGTGCTTTTCTTGAAACCGTATAGGTCGGTCTAAAAATGGTGGAGGCGGGGAGAATCGAACTCCCGTCCGAGAATGATCCGCAAAAGCTTCTACAGGTTTAGGTCCGGAATAAACATTCGCCCGATGGATTGCTCCGGGCCAGACGGCCATCGAACTAGGTCTTTAAGTGTTTCGCATCAGATACAAAGATCAAATAGGTGATGCTAGCCCTATGATTTGTCGATTCGTTTTGCCTATAAGGCGTCAACAAAGGAATCGTGACAAACTATGTTGTCAGATAGCAACTCTGCAATTAAGCAGCCATTGCGTAATCGTAATTGTCGTTTGCAATTATCTTGTGGTCGATTTTTACGAGGCCATCGACCAACCTCGACCTGCAGCCTTGACTTCAACAATCCCCGTCGAAACCAGTGCGCCCCCATTTCAAAGAACAAGCGGACACAAGATATATAAGGAGTTTGCCGTGTTTGGCAACTCTATTTCACTCCAGAAATAAAAAAAAGGCTCACTGAAGGTGTTTTTTTTGAAAGTTTCAGTTTCATGGGATGTTATAAAATGTCTAGAAAATATCTAAAATACAATTTTATAGTGCTGGAGCAGGGAAGTATCCAGAAATACGTCGAAAAAAGCGGCGAATCGGAAAATCGTCAATCGAGCGTGCGGCGATAGCGTTTCAGACCGATGGCAACAATGATGATCCAGAAAACGAGAATCGGCCAAACATGAGGGATTGATTCCTGAAAGGTGTTCCCCTTGAGAAGGATGCCACGGATGAGGCGGAGATAGTGCGTCAGCGGAAGGACCGAGCCGAGGTATTGCGCCCACTGAGGCATTCCTCTGAAAGGAAACATGAATCCGGAAAGGAGCAGGGAAGGCAGGAAAAAGAAAATGGAGACCTGAACCGCTTGAAGCTGGTTTTTGACCACTGTGGAAATGGTCACGCCCACAGAGAGGTTCGCTCCGATAAAGACCACGGAAAGCGCAAAGGTCAACGTCACGCTACCATGCATGGGAACGTCGAAAAGCAGCCATGCCGCCAGAATGATGAGAGTGATTTGCACATACCCGACAAAAATGTACGGGATGATTTTTCCCAGCATGACTTCCAGCGGACTGACAGGGGTGGCCAGCAAATGTTCCATGGTGCCACGTTCCGATTCCCTGGTGATGGCAAGGGCGGTTATCATGACAAGGGTCAAGGTCAGGATGACACCGATGAGACCGGGGACAATATTATATTGGCTCTCTGCTTCCGGGTTGTAATCATTATGGATTCGGATATCTACCGGGAGTGCTCCCTGATTGAGGGATGCGGTCGGGCCTTTCAGTTCCTTGGCCAGTGCTCGGCGGATGATTTCAGGAAATGATCCCACGGCGTTTCCGGTTGCCATGGGGTCTGTGGCATCGGCTTCAAGGAGCAGTACAGGGCGGGCGTTGCGGAGGATATCACGCCCGAATTGTTCGGGAATGGTGATGACGAATTGAACAATTCCTTGTTTGATGAGTTCGGTCGCTTCGGCCCGAGTTTGTGGATGATGCGTGATGTCAAAAAAGGTGCTTGTTTGCATTCCCGTGATAATAGCCCGAGAAAATTGGGAATTATCACCAGACAGAACAGCCGTTGGCAAATGGCGGGGGTCCGAGTTGATCGCGTAGCCAAAAAGGATCAGCTGAATGAGCGGGATGCCAATCATCATGGCAAAGGTGAGCCGGTCCCGACGCATTTGAATGAATTCCTTGCTCACCATGGCGATGAATCGTTTGATGGAGAAAAAGTTCATTTCAATGCCCCCTTGCTTTGTTGCATGAGGTCAATGAACACTTCTTCCAGATTCGTTTCAATGCGGGTCCATGTGTACGGTTCTTTTTGAAAAGGGCGGATTTTTTGTTCGAGTATTTCGGCGTTTTTCCCACTGACGTGAAGCGTGTTGCCAAAGGCGACAACCTGATCGATGCCAGCGGTTTTTTTGAGTTGGAGCGAAAGTTCATGCAGCCCTTTTTCGCCAGATGGCAGGCTGACGGTCCATGTGGTCAACCCCGCGTTATCAATCATTTCCGTGACGGTTCCGGTTGCAAGTAGGGTCCCATACGCGATGTAGGCGAGTCTGTGACACCGTTCGGCTTCATCCATGTAATGCGTGCTGATGAGTGCCGTAATGCCCTGTGAGGCGAGAGTGTGGACCTGATCCCAAAAATCTCGTCTGGCTCCGGGGTCCACCCCGGCGGTCGGTTCATCCAGAAGGAGTAGTTTGGGGGAATGCAGCGTGCTGACGCCCAATGAAAGCCGTTGTTTCCAGCCGCCGGACAAATTGCCTGCCAACTGTTTTTCAAAGGGGCCGAGTCCCATCCTCTCGATACATTCGTCGGCTTTTTTGGCAGGTGCAGCGAGGCCGAACACCCGCGCAGTGAATTCGATATTTTCTCGAACAGTCAAGTCCTCATAAAGACTGAATCTTTGCGTCATGTATCCGACATGCGGTTTTATGCGGGCTGCATCGTTGATGACATCGTAGCCAAGGCAGGTCCCCGATCCTGCGTCGGGTTTGAGCAGGCCGCACAACATACGGATCGAGGTGGTTTTTCCCGACCCATTTGGGCCAAGAAATCCATAGATTTCACCCCGGCGGATTTTTATGTCCAAATTGTTGACCACTTTTTTGGGGCCAAAGGATTTGGTTAATCCCTGAACGTCGATGATGATATCGGAGGACATGCGAGATACCGTCGCTGTCATTGAGGGAGGCTGGGGATGGTCACATCAATCGGTTGCCCGGGATGAAGGGACCGGGCCTGTTCTGGCGAAGGTCGGGCTTTGAGCATGAAGACGAGCTTGGCCCGGCTCTGGCTGGAATAGATGACGGGAGGGGTAAACTCGGCTTCAGGGGAAACATATGTGATCGTGACGTCAACCGGGGAGTCCGCGCCATCATACGTGACAACAGCCTTTTGCCCCTGGTGGACTTTTCCGACAAGGGTTTGGGGGACGAAAAATCGGACTTCAATGTTTTCGGCGGGCAAAAGAGAAACCACAGGCTGTCCGGCGGGAACCCATTCTCCCTTTCGGAATAGTGTATCAAAGACAAAGGCGGATTGCGGCGCGGTCTGATTTTTCTGATCGTAATTCCATTGAGCCTGATCCAAAAGGGCCTGGGCCTGCAAAACCGCAGCAGTGGCGGCTCTGATTTCGTCGTTTCTCGCACCGAGTCGAGCGGTTGTCAGGTCCGCATTTATCTGTCGAACACGTTGGACTTTTTGTTCATAGTCGCTTTTTGATCGGTCCAATTCCTCTTGGGAAATGGTCTTTTCGGCAATGAGCTTGATGCGACGGTCGTATTCAATTTTTGCGAGGGCCGCTGATGCGTTCGCCTGTTGGAGCTGTGCCTGAATTGAAGCAATTTCGGATGGTCGTTGTCCTTTTTCCAAGTTGGAGAGATTGTCCTGTGCCTGCTGGAGACCGTGGATGGCTGCATTCACCGCTGCTTTTTCGAAATTGCGTTCCAGAGTGAAGAGTGGAGCGTTTTGGGGGACATCTCGTCCTCGGACGACAGCCAGTTCTTCCAGTGTGCCGCCAAGAGGAGACGCGACCAGAACGTATTCTCCTTCGACATACCCCTGGAAGACGTTCGCAGGGTCGTTTGAACATCCGAAGGAGATACTCAGCAGTATTGCTGCAAAAATGAAAAATGACTTGTGTATCATGATGTATTGGCTTTGTTTATTATGAATCAAGCTACGCGTGATTGACAAAAAAAACAATGTATCTGTCGGGAAAAAACACGGCCTGTACGCTGTATTTTGGGGGGAGGGGGAAGAATTGGAACGACACAATGAAAAATCCCCCGTAGATCGTGTGATCTACAGGGGGAATTTCAATCGTGGTAGCGAGGAGAGGACTTGAACCTCCGACTCTGCGGATATGAGCCGCATGCTCTGACCAACTGAGCTACCTCGCCACATTTGTTTCGTTCAGCGAGGACGGTTTATAGATCGACTCTTTGGTCTTGGCAAGAGAAAATTTCACTTTTTTTCATTTTTTCTGTTTTTTTTGAACATATTACAAATACAGGAGAATTAAAGGAGCCAGTGCCAGCCGGTATATGGCAAAGGGACGGAGGGTCAATTTACCCAGCAAATAGATAAATCCCTTGATCGCCAGCCAGGCGGAAATAAAGGACACCAAAAAGCCGAGCAGCAAGAAGAGAAAGTCGCCGCCTTCGAACAAGGTGTAGTTCTTGAGCAGGTCATATCCGGTTGCTGCGAACATGATGGGCACTGCCGCGATAAAAGAATATTCAGCAGCAACAGTCCGGCGGGTGCCGAGTAACATGCCTCCCATGATGGTTGCTGCAGAGCGGGAGAACCCTGGCCACAGTGCCAGACATTGGAAACAGCCGATCCCCAAGGCTATTTTTGGTGTGATTTTATCAAGGGACGTGACGTGTTCCGATTTTTCCATGCCTTCCACAATGAAAATCATAATGGCACCAGCAGCCAGGGCGATGGCCACGGTTGTTGGGCTGAACAGGAACTCTTTTATATATCCATGTGTCATGAGTCCCACGACAGACGCCGGAAGAGAGGTCAAAAAGAGCAGCCAGAGACCGTAGAATCCTGAAAATTTTTGTGTAGGATTCGGGCGGAGCAGGCCAAAAAAGCGATCCCAGTAGATGAGAACAACGGCCAGAATGGCTCCGAGCTGGATGACGATGTCGAATGTTTCGGCTTTCGGGCCGGTAAAGTCGAGCAAATGGCCAGTGATGATGAGGTGGCCGGTGCTGGATATGGGCAGGAATTCGGTCAGTCCTTCGACAACGCCAAGGATGATCGCTACGTACCATGGTGCCATGTGCGCCTCTCGGTATGCAAAAAAAGGTTGATATTCAGACTTGAACGTTGGGCCTAGCCCAACTAAGAGTGTCTTGCAAGCCTTTGGATGCTGGTGTATTTGATCTGATTGAACCTTTGAATACAAATTGCAGGAGTTCTTTTTATGACAACCATCATGCCGCAAAGCGAACAGACACGAAAAGCCATTGCCTGGGTCAGCGAAAAAATCGATGTTCCTTCGGAGTCAGTTCCTGCCTCGTTTATTGAAGAAGCCGCCATGCGCTTCAATCTTTCTCCCAAGGACGTTGAATTCCTTCAGCGTTTTTTCACGAAAAAACAGGATTAGAATCAGTCTGTGCAGATCCTTCAACGACAAATATTTACTGAACTTTTCAAGCTTTTCGGCTTGACGGTTTCCTGCCTGCTTGGACTTATCCTGGTGGGGAGGATGTTGCAGCTCCGGTCCCTGTTCCTGTCTCAGGATATTGGTTTTTTCAATATCTTACAGCTGTTCTTTTATTTGACGCCATTCTTCTTGTTGCTCATTACACCCATCGCCACGATGTTGAGTGTTTTCCTGACATTCTTGCGGATGAGCACGGATAATGAGTTGACCGCACTTAAGGCCAGCGGGGTCAGTCTGTATCGAATGCTGCCCGCTCCGTTGCTTTTTTGTACGTTGTGTACCTTGTTTACTCTGTTCATCTCTGTCTGGGGACTTTCATGGGGAATGGATATGTTCAAGACCAAATTGTATCAATTTGCCAGAACACATTCCAAATTCGCTTTGCAACCGGGGGTCTTCAATAAGGAATTTCCTGGTATTACCTTTTATGCCCACCAGGTTGATAATGAGAAAGGTGAGTTGAAATTCGCGTTTGTTCGAGACGAATCCATCAAGGGGACGTCTGTGGTGGTCGTGGCTCCAGAAGCGCAGATCAAATCCACTCCGGCGACCGCAAAAATCAAGATTACCTTCAAGAATGGCAATATCTTTCGCCAGAGCGGAGACGAATTGAACATCCTCAAATTTGGTTCCTACGCCATCACGCTTGATTTGGGGAAACTCCTCGGAGGGTTCAATTTTAGTGAGGACAAGGCAAAGGATATGCCGCTTTCTCGACTCAGTGCCATTCGCAAGGATCACAGCAAGGCCCCGGATCGCGGGGAACGGTTCTACCGCAAGGTTGATACCGAGTTCTTCAAGCGCATCTCCTTGCCGGTCGGATGTTTGATACTCGGGATATTCGCTATCCCTATCGCCTGCACGTTCAGGGGATTAAAACAACAATATGGACTCCTTTTGTCCATGGGACTGTTCTTTGTCTATTATACAATGTTTTCGGTAGGAGTGAGCATGGGGGAATCCGGGGCGATTCCTCCCGAATATGGATTATGGGCGCCGAATATCCTGTTTGTTTTTGTGGCATTGGTCGGTATGCGCTATGCCAACAAGGAGCGGACGCCCACACTTGTTCATTGGTTTATGCATCTGCGGTTTCACAAGAGGGCGAGCGCATGAGGAATATCCTGGGCGTTGGCGTTCTCAGTCGCTACCTGATTCGGCAGAATGTGTACCTGATGGCCATTTGTCTGGCTGTAGGGACCGGTATCTATCTGTTGTCCGACATTTTTGATCGGTTGGATGACTTTATTGCAGCCGGTCTGGGTGCTGAAACGATCCTGTTTTATTTTGTGGTCAAAATTCCCTTGATCGTGTCCCAATTGATGCCCGCCATTTTTTTGCTTGCCATGGTTATTCAACTGGGCGTGTTAACTCGATCGCGGGAAATGCTTGCCTTGCGAGCCGGTGGGGTCGCCTTTTCGTGGTTTATCCGTTTTTTTGTGATGTATGCGATTATCTGGAGTGTTGGGCAATTGGTTTTTTCTCAATTCCTTGGCGTGTTTGGCGAGTACGAAGCCAATCGAATCTGGAAAGAGGATGTGCGGAAAAAGCAGTTGGACGAATTGACGATCAAGAATTTGTGGTTTCGAGACGGTCCATTTATCGTCCTTGCTGACAAAGCTCATCCCGGGAAAAGTCGGGCAAGCGGTATCACTGTGTATGAATTTACCTCGGATAGTCAGGATCTCATTCGTATCTTGACCGCCAAAAAGGCCTTGATTGATGACAATGGTTGGGGACTGCTCGATGTGCAGGAGTTGGATACTCGAACATTTGTCCAGGTAAAACGGTTGTCTCAATTCCTTTCGGTCAGACAAAATTTGAAGGCATATGCCGCCGTGGAACTCAAAGGTGACAAGGCGCAACTCCCCCTTTTGGAGTTGTCGAAGGCGATCAAGAAACTTCAGGAATCCGGCTCGAATGTAGAAATTTTACGGACGGTCTGGCATGGGAAGCTTTCCTATGCTTTTTCCATGGTGGTCATGGCGCTGTTTGCCCTGACGTTGATTACATTTTCAGAGAATATGTATGCCAATATCGGGCTGGCATTGATCCTGATTTTTGTTCAATACGGGATGCATGTTGTCGGGGCGACAGCGGGTGAAAAGGGAGTTTTGCCGCCCATCATGGCTGCCTGGCTTGGCAATGCCATAATGGGGGCGTTGGCGTCGTTGCGATTGGCTTGGGTTGCTCTGCCGGGGTTTCAGCATTTTGTGAGAGATCTGGTGAGCGGCGTGCGGCTGAACGTGCGTCAAAGTTGACTATATCTGAGCGTATTCGCTGAGGATATCCCAGAGTTTTTCTTCACCTTTGCCGGTTTTGCTGGAAAATGCCAATGGGGTTTTGTCCTGTTGAAGAATATCTTTCCATTGATTTTGCAGCTGTGCAAGATCGCGCTGCTTGGGTTTGTCAGCCTTGGTAAGAATGGGAATGACCGGGATACCCAGGTTTTTCAGATACGAAGTCAGCTCCATATCTATTTTTTGCGGTTTGAGACGCGAGTCCAGAAGTACGGCTACCGCTTTCAGATGTGGCGTTTCTGTCATGTAGGCTTCGATGAGCTTGGCCCATTTTGCTCGTTCTGTCTTGGAGCATTTGGCATAACCGTAGCCGGGTAAGTCAACAAGGAAATAGCCGTCAGGGTTGACTTTATAATAATTCAGACTCCGGGTTTTACCTGGTTTAGAACTGATTTTTGCCAACTTTTTTCGTCCAGCCAATCGATTGACCAGTGAGGACTTTCCGACGTTGGAGCGTCCCGCCAAGGCGATTTGTGCTTCTTCGAAGTGTTCAAGCTGCTTGATTTCGTATATTGTTTTGACTAACTCAATGGTTCGGTTCATAAAGAAATACCGCTTTTGCTGATGGTTTTTATCAAGGCTCTCTTTTCGTCATTTTTGCGGAGCGAGTCAAGGCAAGGAAGAGAAAAAAACAGAAAAAGGGAAATTGGCATGGTTCACTGCAACATATTGTTGTTGAATGGTCCGAATCTTGGGCACATAGGCAAGCGACAGCCAGAGATTTATGGTTCTCAAACCATGGATGACGTCCCTGTCCTCCTTGATAAGATTATGGGCAAGGCGGCTGAACGCATTATGCTTTCCCGTTTTCAGTCAAATTCCGAAGGCGGTTTGATTGACCGTTTGGAACAGGCCAAAGAAGAAGGCATTGACGGCATTGTGTTCAATGCAGGGGCATATACGCATACCAGCCTCGCCATTGCCGACTGTCTTGCCTGGATTGATATTCCGTGCGTGGAAGTGCATATCAGCAACATTTGGGCGCGCACCGATCAACCCCTCAGGCAGCGATCGCTCATGGGGGAGCAGTGCATCGGCGTCATTGCCGGATTTGGCATTCTGGGGTATGCCCTCGGTGTTCAGGCGGTCTATGAACGTCTGACTGAGGACAAAAAATAGTATGAAAATGACCGGACTGACCGGGTAAACATTGTGGAGTAGACATGATTGCAACCAAAGATTTCAGGACTGGCCTGAAGATTGAAATAGACGGAAAGCCTTTTGAAATTGTTGAATTTCAGCATTTCAAACCGGGCAAAGGTGGCGCCATGATGCGCACGAAACTCCGTCATATGAGAACGGGTCAGGTTCTGGACAAGACCTTTCGCTCTGGCGAAAAGGTGAAAAAGCCGGACATGGCGGTTGTTGAAATGCAATATATTTATAAAGATGGCACAGACTTTGTGTTCATGGATCTTGATACCTATGACCAAATGAACGTTCCTGGTGAGAACGTTGGCGAAAAGGGTGGATACGTCAAGGAAGGAGACACCGTCAAAGTCCTGTTGTATAATGGTGAGCTGATTGGTGTTGACCTGCCCGCCAATGTCAGTCTGGTTGTTTCCCAGACCGACCCTGGTATCCAGGGAGACCGTGTGAGCAACGCGACCAAGCCTGCCACCCTTGAAACCGGCTTGAAGATCAACGTACCGCTCTTCATTAATGAAGGTGAGACGATCAAAGTTGACACCCGCAGCGGAGAATATCTGGGACGCGAATAAAGCGGACTTGCAACACGTTGTGAAAATTGGGTAAAAAGGGTCGTGGACAGCGTGCTGTCCAGGACCTTTTTTTACAAAGTGAGAGTTCATGGCAAAAAAGCGGCAAAAAATAGTACAGCATGGCAAAAAAGGACGTGGCCCTGAAATTTTGGGGTTGTTTTTTCTCTTTATGTCCGCGTTCCTTTTCCTGAGTCTTCTCTCCTTCAGTCCAGGAGACCCGAGTTTCAATCAGGCGGTGACATCAGGGGCATCCGTCCAAAATGTGGTCGGATATGCCGGTGCATATTGTGCCGGTTTCCTTGTGACCATTTTTGGACTCGGAGCGTTATTCTGGCCGGTATATTTTCTGTATCTCGGATTGGCCAAATTCGTTTCCAGATTGAAACTGTCCTCGACCCGTTGGTTCGGGCTTGCCGGGTTGTTTGTTGCCTTTGAAGCGTGGGCCATGCATCCGTGGTTTTCCTCGGTGCCGCACGATGCCTATGGCCTGATAGGTGGCGGGTATTTCGGCCGTGAGATCATCACCCGATTCACTTTGCCGTATCTGCGTCCAGTTGGTTCGTTTCTGTTATGGCTTTTTGTCACGATCGTCTCTTTGCAAGGGGTGATTGGTTTTACCTGGGCCTCGGTTTGGAACCGTTTGTTGGTGTGGTGGGGAATATACCGTGACGGTGCCCTTAAGCGGCAGGAAATGCGGAAGAAACGGAAAAAGGACAAGGTTTCGATCCGACGGGAAAAAACACAAAAGACAGCCGATGATCTGGATTTGCAGTTTGTTAATTTGGAGCAAAAGTCCCCGACCAAGCCGAAAAAGGTTTCTCAACCAAAGGCACAACCTCGAGCAAAAGTCGCATCGTCCGTTTCAGTCGGTGATGGAGCATTGCCTGAAACCGAACTTTTGACGCCTCCTGCTTCAAAAAAGACGAGTCAGACACAGGAAGTTTTGCAGCCTTTGGCTGAGAGATTGAAAGAATGTCTGAATGATTTCAACGTGCAAGGTGAAATACAACAAGTTGTCCCTGGTCCGGTGGTGACCATGTTTGAATTCAAACCAGCGCCTGGTATCAAGGTCAGCAAAATTGAAAATTTGACAGATGACATCGCATTGGCCTTGCGGGCCGAATCCGTTCGAATTGAAGCACCCATTCCCGGAAAGGATTCCGTGGGCATCGAGATTCCCAATATTGACCGAGAAATGGTCTATTTGCGGGAAGTCATTGAGTCCGAAGAGTTTACCAATTCGAAGTCCCCATTGACCATGGCTTTGGGAAAGGACATCCATGGATCGACCAAGGTCGCAGATCTGGCAAAAATGCCGCATCTTTTGGTCGCAGGAGCAACGGGAGCTGGTAAGTCTGTTGGCATCAACGGTTTTTTGTTGAGCCTTTTGTACAAGGCCGGTCCTGATGAAGTGAAATTATTGCTGGTTGACCCCAAACGGATCGAATTGGCGCCATATGCCGAATTGCCCCATCTGGTGCATCCGGTTGTGACGGACATGAATCTTGCCAAAAGCGCGTTGGAGTGGGCTGTTTTTGAAATGGATTGCCGGTACAAGAAAATGGCGCAACTCGGCGTCCGTAATATTGAAGGATACAATACCAAGCTGGCGTCCATGGGGGAATCGCTTCCCGAAGAATTTCAGCACATGAAACCGATGCCGTATCTTGTCATTATTATTGACGAGTTGGCTGATTTGATGATGACGGCTGCCAAGGAAGTCGAGCAGTGCATTGTTCGACTGGCGCAATTGGCCCGTGCTGCCGGTATCCATATGATTCTGGCAACACAGCGTCCCAGTGTGGATGTGGTGACAGGTATTATCAAGGCGAACTTCCCCACACGTATTTCGTTTTTTGTCACGTCAAAATTTGATTCACGGACCATTCTGGATGGCGTTGGAGCCGAGCGACTGCTTGGCAAGGGCGATATGTTGTTCAAGCCCAGTGGTGGCAAACTGAAACGAATGCATGGCGCGTATGTGGATGAGACGGAAATTGCACATGTTGTGAAGTTTTGGAAGGATTCGGTACCGCAGGAATTCGATCTTGATTTTTCGGATTGGAAACAGCAATCCGGAGGCGGGAATGGAGCTGGCCCAGCCGGGCAATCCGATGATCCCGTGTATGACGAAGCGGTTCAATTCGTCCTGACCCAGGGTAAGGCCTCCATTTCGCTGTTGCAGCGTCGGTTTAGAATTGGATTCAACCGCGCGGCTCGTTTTATCGAGCAAATGGAAAGCGAAGGAATTCTTGGTCCTCAGGAAGGCAGTAAACCTCGCAAGGTTCTCAAGTCGGAATAATTGGAGAAATTGAATGTATAAAGTGTTTTTTTCATGCGTTGCACTGGTGTGTTGTCTTGTGTTGGCATCTGTTGCTGTGGCAAAGGAGCCTCTTGCTCCTGAAGAACTTCCTGACCTGATGCAGCAACGATATGAAACCCTGAAAACATTCAAGGCTGATTTTGTGCAGGAATTGACCAATGTTGCCAGCGGTGACGTGGCCACCAATGCGGGGAAAATCTGGTTTAGCCAGCCGTCTCAGGTTCGTTGGGAGACGCAAAAACCGGCAAAGGAATTGTTGGTTGTCGGGCCGGATCACGCATGGAACTACGTTGAGGACGAAGCGTTCGCCATCAAATACAATGTTTCTCAATTGTTGGATTCAAAAACGATTTTGCGGTTCATTTCCGGACAGGCCAACATCAAGGAAGATTTTGTGGTCAAAACCGAATGGGAAGGGGCTGCCGCTGTTCGAGAACGGTGGGCAAAGGACCTGACGGTTTTGCAATTAATTCCCAAGGAAGCGGAACCGGGAATGGTTCTGGCCTTTATTGGCGTTGAACCAGACACCGGCCTACTTCGCCAGGTCATGATTGTGGATTTTTATGGCAATGGCAATGAAGTTACGTTGTCCAACGTTGCCTTGAATGTGGACTTGCTTCCTGAAATGTTTACTTTTGTTCCCCCGCAAGGGACTCAAGTGGAAGACAATACGCAGGGATTCTAGTCGAGTTTTACCGCTTTTTTCAGGGTCTTGAGTTCACCGGATGTCAGCTCTCGCCACATGCCTCGTTTGAGGTTGGCCAGATGTATCGGGCCTTGCTTGATCCGTCTCAAATGAAGAATGGTCAGACCAAATTCATCGCACATCCGGCGAATTTGTCGGTTGATCCCCTGAATCAGGGTGATTTCCATTTGCTGTGTGCCAGCGACCGGTTTTTTGAGCTCAACTTTGGCCGGAGCCAAAGTGTCACCTTCAGGCAAAGTCATTCCCTGTCGCATCTGTTTGGCCGCTGATGCCGGAATCGTTCCGCGTACAGTGACCTGGTAGACTTTTGGCAGGTGATACTTGGGATGGGTGAGGCGATAACACAGGTCCCCATCCGTGGTCAGCAAAAGCAATCCTTCAGAAAAATAGTCGAGCCGTCCCACAGGAAAGGGGCGTAACTTCTGAATTTCTTTTGGAAGCAGATCGAGAACTGTTTGGCGTCCCTGCGGGTCCTTGACGGTTGAAACCGTTTCAATGGGCTTGTGCAAAAGGACTGTCATTGTGGTCCCCATGCCGGGGAGGGCTATTTTCTTCCCTCTGACAGTGACGGAATCTCGCTGTGGATCAACCTTGATTCCAGGAGAATCCGCGAGGGTTCCATTAACGGAGACCTGGCCATTGAAGACCAGTTCATCTGCGCCGCGACGGGAAGATATTCCGCATTGGGCGATATATTTATTCAGTCGAATATGATGTGTTTCATTGGGCATTCGTTGTTCTTAGACATGAATGGTCTTTGTGGCAAGCTGGAAACTCGTGACAATATCGAGCATATTGGTGACATCGCCCACTTGTTTGTTGGCCGTCAGTCCAAAAAATTCCAGACATGTTCCACAGACAAGGATGGAAACACCTTCTTTTTCAAGCTCTTGCAAGGCTGCAAGACTCTTGCTGCCCTCAACTGCCAGCTTGACGCCGCCGTTAACCATGACAATACGCCACAAGTCGGTCCCGAGTTCTTTCAATGTGCTCACGAAATTGAACATGAGGCTGGAACCGAGTGTGTCGTCGCCAGTGCCCATGGTCTCGGCGGAAATGAAAACCAGGATTTTCTGGGCATCGAGATTTTCAATGTCCTGATGTGACATGATGGTACAGACTTCGCATTCAGCCGTTTTGGATCGATGGGCTGTCACGGTAAATTCAGTCCCTTCATGTGACGAGGTAACGTCGTAACCCTGCATTGTCAGAAAGCGGGAAACATTTTCCTTGGCCGCTTCATTGTCAACACAGACCGTCAGCAGTTCAGGGGCTTGATTCTCCAGAACTTCTTTTGTTTTCAGAACAGGTTGAGGGCAGGGTAGTCCCTGGCAATCGAGTGAAATTTCGGACATGATTTCTCCTTTGAACGGAAGAGCACCACAGGAACTGTGAGAGGTCAAATAGATAAACTGTATTTAATTTGAATCATGGAAAGATTTTTTTGATACAGGATCTTTTCTTGTCCTGCCTGCCTTGAGTCGCTATGAAGGCAGAACGGAGAGAGATGCATCATGAAAATACCTATTGATCCATTGCGGTTGGTCCCACTTGTTTCCGCTCTTTATAAAGGATGGCAAAAAACGTTGCGTTTTGACGTCGATGGCGATGTGAAGGCTTTTCTGGAAAAGAGCAAAGAAGGCACTCCATTCATTGTTGCCTTGTGGCATGGTGAATTATTCCCGCTGGCCGCGTATGTTCAGAATGTGGATTGTTCATTTGTCATTATGGTCAGTCAAAGCAAGGATGGAGAACTTATCTCCAGGTTTCTGGAACGCAATGGGCATATCACGGTTCGTGGTTCGAGTTCTCGTGGAGGTGTTCAGGCCTTGATTAAGGCTAAGCATCTAATGTTAAAAGAAAAATATTTGGGAGCGATTACCGTTGATGGCCCACGTGGACCACGTCATACCGTGAAAAATGGTATTTTTCTTCTCGCCCAAAAAACTGGAGCGCAGATTCTTCCCGTCCGAGCATTTGCCAATCGAGCGAAACGATTTCAATCATGGGATCGCTTTGTACTTCCCTATCCTTTTGCCACCTGTCAGCTTCGGATTGGGGAACCTCTGGAAGTCACAAAAGAGAAATTGGGGAAGGACGTGCTCAAGCGAGAACGTGAACGCTTGGAGCGTCGTTTATTCGATTTGGGAAAGGATCAAGAAGGAGAGGGGGACGCCTGAGCATCCCCCTTTGAACGTTAGTCGGTTTTTTGTCTCGCAGTTCCCTCGGTGAAGAAAGGCAGTGACGACTGATGCGCCGGCAATTCCGCACGAGCCGTTTTGACAATGAACTCCTTTTGCTCTGCGTCTTCGGCCCGAACATAGGCCAGAGCAATACAATGTCCCAGACTGGGAGCAAAGGAACCACTGGTGATGACCCCTGTCTTTTCACCGTTGGGCAACAAGACTTCGTCATGATGGCGAGCGGTACGACGTCCGTCGATGCTCAAGGCGACGAGTGATTCCTTGACGTCTGCCAGACCAGATTTTCCAATATATTCTGTTTCTTTTTTTAGAAAAAATCCGGCTCCTGCTTCTTTGGGAGTGTGGTTTTCATCCAAGTCCTGACCATAGAGAGGATAGCCGATTTCCAAACGGAGCGTGTCGCGTGCGCCGAGGCCAATCGGTTCGACACGGTCATCTGCTGCAAGTTTTTTCCATATTTCCAACGCTTTGGACGCGGGGAGATACAGTTCATAGCCAAGCTCGCCGGTATAGCCCGTTCGGCTGATAATCATGGGGAAACCCGCACAGTCTGTGACTTCAAAGTTGAAATATTTCAGATGATTCCAGGATGATCCAAGAAGGGTGTTCAAAACATCCAGACTTTCTGGTCCTTGAATGTCGATTTTACCCGTTTCATCGCTGACATCCGTGAAAGTCAGGCCCTTTGGAAGATTGGCCGCAATGTGGTTGAAATCCTTTTGACGACAGGCTCCATTGACCACGAGCATGTATTCGTCTTCTGCGAGACAATAAATGATGAGATCGTCATTGATGCCACCAGCTTCGTTCAACAAAAAACCGTAGCGGCATTTCCCGGGTGCCAGGGTTTCCAAATCATGAGAGACAACGGTATTCAACCCGGCTTTGGCTCCGGCCCCCGACAGTTTGAATTCACCCATATGGCAAATGTCAAAGATACCGGCTTTGGAACGGGTGTGTTTGTGTTCGACAATAATACCTTTGTATTGCACTGGCATATCAAACCCGGCAAAGGGGGCCATTTTGGCACCGTTTTCCCGATGCCACTCTGAGAGCGGTGTTGTAGCAAGAGATTCCAATGTATACTCCTTTTTGAGGTGCTAGATGGTGCCGGAAGTCGGTTTACTCGCGACCCGGGATTTTCTGATGGACCGAAATTCATCGAGGAGCATGACCAGTTCTTGGTAGAGCTTCCTGATATCTCGGCCATATGGTGAAAGGCTTTTTTCATCGATATTGATGTATTTTCTGCGGAGATAGGCATCCGAGACCACATCATTGCCAATAATCAATACTTTTACGACGAGGTTGTCGAAGTAATTAACGATTTCAAATTTGAGCTCACTGAGGATTTCCGTCATGAGTATGAGCATTCGACGGTAGGAGATATGTTCTCCCTTGTATTGTCTGTAGCGGAGATCTTCAAGGATACGCACCTTGCGCGCCTGCTGAATTTGACCATATCTGGCCCAGACTTCCTGATGCAAAGCGTAATGGTCATTGAAAACGTCATAGTTATCAGGTGCGAGGAGATAACCGTCAAGGACGCGTACTATTTGAGAATAATAGTTGTCTGAATAATCAACAATTCGGTGCATGTGTTTGGAGAGCCACATGAAAAGTACTTTGAGCCGTCTTTCATGGGTGTCCGTGTCCGTAATGACTTCAGTTCGCTTGTAGTTGACGGGGATTCGATATTCACCTCGGACAATGTCATTGAGACGGAGAATCATGTTTCGGACATTTTGAATGATATTCAGGCTGTCGTTTACCCGTCCGGTTATCGGATGAATGATTTCTTGTTTGAGTACGGACAACGCACGGTTTTCCCGGACGTTTTTAGGACTGTAGTCGTGCTGCTGGTAAATGACTCTGAGAATGACGACATGCTTCTTGTCGTCAATGAAGAAGCCCTGATCCTTTAGCAATTCGATAAGGTCTTTTTGATTCTCATTGATTTGGACTAATGCGGTTTTTTCGATTCGTGGGTATTTCAACAACTTTTTGGGTGTGCCGGGCGGCGGAGACATCATGGTCGTGATCGTTCGGTCGCTTTGGCCCAGTACTCGAACAATAAATCGTTCATTTTGCCGGAGAAGGCGAATGGCAAACATGGCTGAAGACGTGCGGCGTTCCGAAACAATGGGAAATCCATGCAATTCCATCATGAACTGGTACACGAAGAGGCGATTGCATTCGTACATGAGGTTGTTGCCGGGTTTGAATTTGCCGATTCTCAGTCCGAATTGTTTGAGTTCACTGTCCAGATTGGAGGGGAGAGAGGCGTAAACCCCTTGAAGAGTAAATTCACCGGAACTGTCATGCGCGAGCACATGGGCGCGTTCAAGTTCCAGCAAAAAGGGGAGAATTTTGGGATACGCTGCCATCGAGCAGACGTCTTTCCCTTCAAATTCATCTATGAATTCAGAATGATATCGTTTTGAAAGACGACTTTGGAAGGTCTGAACATTATGTGAAATAACATTTTCTTCTATGGTACAATTATCATGTCGTTGCATCTCTTCCCAATCTGAGGGAGCATGTAAGGCGTCGTATTGAAAGACTTCTTGAAATGAGTTGAGTTGTCGCTCAAACGCGACCATGGAAAAGCCAGGTAATGCCTTGTATTCATACAGGTCGACTTCAAAAGATGGCAGCAATTCCCGCGCTTGGACAAGTGGATAGTCTTTGACTTCAAAATACGGTTTGAGCAGACAATACTTTATGTGTTTGAAGTCAATAAATGTCTTCAAGTCTTCAAGCGTCTTGAGTGTGCGCTTCTTGGCTGTTTCACCATCTGATTCTTGAAAATCAGGTGCTTTGCTGAATGCTTTTTTCCACATGAAGAGTTGTCCCGGGATCAGGTCAATAATTACAAGAGCGCCTCGTTCAGGCAACGATTTCTTATCTATATAGGGATATTAGATGAAATACAATGATAAGGAACATGATTCCAGCTCTTTCAACTCCGTGTGGTTTTAGGACACCTTTGACTGAAATCGTCTGATTGGAATGAAACAATAGTCCTGAATAATTGACATTCTCTGTTTTTTTACGTAGTTGATTTGTGCTTTTGAGGGAGTCTGGATACAGTCGGACTCTGCGACTAAACGAGGCGATTCATGAAAAAAAAAGACCAATGTCCCAGGGCACAATTGAACGAACAGTATTGTACATGCACTGATGACTGTGACAAGCATGGGCTGTGTTGTGAGTGTTTGCATTATCATCGACAGCGAGGGGAACTCCCCGCGTGTTATTTTACAAAAGAAGAAGAGCGGACATTTAATCGGTCTGTGGAATTTTTCATTCGACGGAGAGTTTGAGATTCGAGGAGAGTGCAGGGGGATTCGTGACAACGATGTGCCCCTGTTTTTTATCATAAGGGGATACTCGTGCATTTTGATGGACAACACCTGCTGGAAGACCTTTTGCCGATCGTTGATCGAGCTGGAGACATGGTGTGTGAAGCGGCAAAAAAAACCAAGAAAATTCAGTATAAAGGCCGAATTGATTTGGTGACTGAGACTGATCTTGCCGTTGAAACCATGTTGAAAGAGGCACTTGGGACTCTTTTGCCAGGGTCGGATTTCTTGGCCGAAGAAACGGCCAACGCAACGATCCCGGGAGAATGTACTTGGATTATCGACCCTATTGATGGCACTACGAATTTTGCGCACGGGTTGCCGTTTGTTGCCAATTCCATCGGGCTTTGGCATAAGGACCAGATGATCTTGGGTGTTATCAATCTTCCGCTTTTGGGCGAAGTCTTTACCGCCGTCAAGGGCGGGGGGGCTTTCATGAATGGTCAACCTATCGCTGTTTCGAGCACATCCGATCTTGAACACGCTTTGCTTGCGACGGGATTCCCATATGATATTGAAACACATCTGGAAACGGTCCTTTCTCATTTGAAGGCCGTCTTGCCAGTGACGCAGGGATTGCGGAGACCCGGTGCTGCTGCATTGGATTTGGCATATATCGCATGTGGTCGGTATGATGGTTTTTTTGAAAGTGCTTTGAATCCGTGGGACACGGCGGCTGGAATTTTACTTGTTGAAGAAGCCGGAGGACGGATCAGCGAATTCGCGGCGGATACCCCGTATTCGTTGGGTGCTCCGTCGATACTGGCAACCAATACATTGCTTCATGAGAAGATCAGCTCGTTGCTTTGTCAGGATTAAAGGGTCGCGAGAAGCCCTGTTTCCCAGAGAACAACCAGATTGGGTGTTAAAAGTTCTCGAAATTCTTTGATCAGACAATTGAGTTCTTCCTGGGAATAATAAAATCCTTCAGCGACTTCATCCGGATTGGGTGTGATTGGGTGGGTGTTCTTGGGCACGGTATACAGGCTGATATGCTCGAATCCAGTTTCCGGCCCAGCCGGAAGTTCCTTCAAGAATTGAAGGCGTTCAACGTCCAGATTGAGTTCATTTTTTAGTGCGCGAAGTCCTGCGTCGTATGAAGCTTCTCCAGCTCGGGGATGGGTTCGGACTGAAATATCCCATCGCCCGGGGAAAAAGGGCTTCATGGTGTTTCGTTTTTGCAGAAAAATTTTGCCGACGGGGTCCAAGACAATGACTTGGACCGAACGGTGCTTCAAAAGCTGGCGATGAATGGCTGTTTTTGGAAGGACTGCCAGCGGGCGATTGTGTGCGTCGACCACTTCAAGTGGTTGGGTATCACGTTCTGTGCCGAGCGGTTTTTTATTGAAAATCATGATGTTGGCTCCAAGAGTGTATGATGTGCCACTGCAATCGGTATACACTTGATACAGGTATTTTGCCAGTGTTCAAAAATGGTCGATGAGGTTTGGAATGTACGATGATGTTGTTGTGTTGGGAGAAAAGGATGTGCAGGACCTCATTGAATTGGAGGCCCTGTGTTTCGCCTACCATTGGACGCGAGAGCAGTTTCTTTTGGGGCTGTCGCGAAAGGCTTTTGTCGTGCTCGGCATTCGAGACCGTGCCGTCTTATCCGGGTACATTGCTTTTTCAATGATTGAAGACGAGATGGAAATTCTCAATATTGCAGTCCGTCCCCAGTACAGAAGGCGCGGTTTGGCTGCGAAATTGTTGGCGAAAAGTTTGGCGGCATGCGAGGAGCATCACATCACGAAAAGTTTTCTGGATGTCAAGATATCCAATGAACCAGCCTTGTCACTGTATAGGAAATTCGGGTACAAAAAAATTGGTGTGCGTAAAAAATACTATCCGGACACCAAGGAAGACGCGTTACTTTTCAGGTATGATTTCCCAACGAAAGATTGAACGAGAAACGAGGAAGAAAATGCTTTTTATAGATCAAGTTGCGATTGCGGGGAAAAAATTGCTTTTTCGTGTGGACTTCAATGTCCCGCTTGAAAATGGCGTGATTACGGATGACAACCGTATTCAGGCTGCAATCCCAACGCTGAAATATGCGTTGGACAAAGGGGCTTCGATCATCATTTGCGCACATTTGGGGAAACCCAAAGGGCAGGTGGTGCCGGAACTCTCTTTGGCTCCGGTTGCGCAACGCACTGGGGAATTGCTTGGCGTTGACATCGAGTTGATTCCCGGCCTGCTGGGAGCCAGCGCGGTTGAAAAAGCGGCTGTGCTTCAGCCTGGTCAGGTTTTGATGGTGGACAATCTCCGGTATAATCCTGAAGAGACAGGGAAGACCGCGGCCGAGCGGGGCGATTTTGGTCAACGACTTGCCGCACTTGCCGATATCTATGTCAATGACGCGTTTGGCGTTGCCCATCGTGAAAACGCTTCAGTCGTGGATATTCCCCAATTTATCCCGAGTTGCGGTGGCTTCCTGTTGAAAAAAGAACAGGAATTTCTTGGTGACGCCCTGCTTGATCCCAAACGACCATATGTCTGTATTTCTGGTGGGGCAAAGGTTTCTACCAAGCTGGGAATTTTGACGAATCTGCTGGGCAAGGTTGATGATATCATCATTGGCGGTGCCATGGCGAATACCTTCATGCTCGCCAAGGGATACGAAGTTGGCCGTTCTTTGGTGGAAAAGGATCTGGTTGATAACGCCCGAGCCATTATGGACAAGGCGGAATCAATGGGGTCACGGCTTCATTTACCCGTGGATTATGTGTATGCTGACTCGGTTGGTGCGACTGAAGCTGGCGGAGTCTGCGCTGCGGACGCCATCCCTGCTGATGCCGTCGTTCTTGATATCGGCCCGGAAACGATCAAGCGATTCGTGGTTGTTCTTGCCCGATCCAAGACCGTGGTGTGGAATGGTCCTATGGGATTATTTGAAACACCAGCCTTTGCCAAAGGGTCGCAGGCAGTGTGTGAAGCCATTGCCAACCTTGATGACGCATTGAGCATTGTGGGAGGTGGCGACACAGACGCGGTTGTCCATTCCATGCACCTCGCTGACAAAGTGAGTTTCATTTCAACAGGAGGAGGGTCCTTCCTTGAGTTTCTCGAAGGAAAGGAATTACCCGCTTTCACGGCACTGAAGGAGAGCTTGAATTCATGAAAAAACTCATGGCTGCCAATTGGAAAATGTACAAGACTTGGGACGAAGCCCGGGACACGGCGGAAGCGTTGGTCAAACTGACGGCTCCAGCCCTTTCTGATGACAGGGAAGTGCTCGTTTTTCCGCCATTTACCGCATTGAAAGGTGTGGCCGACATTGTGGCCGGTCAAAAAGGTTTTTTTGTTGGCGGTCAAGATTTTTATAGTGCGGAAGAAGGGGCTTTTACCGGAGAAATTTCTCCCGGAATGCTTGAAGATGCCGGGGCCTCATATGGGCTGACGGGACACTCTGAACGGCGGCACATTCTGGGTGAGGATGATGCGTATATCGGGCAAAAAACAGCGTATGGACTTGCCAACGGACTCAACGTCATTTTGTGTGTCGGAGAAAAAATCGAAGAACGAAAGGGCGGTTCGGTCGAGGCTGTTCTCGAAAGACAAATCCGAGCCGGAGTGAAAGATGTCCCGACAGATATTGCGCCGAATCGACTCAGTATTGCCTATGAACCTGTTTGGGCGATCGGTACCGGAGAAGTCGCTGGACCTCGTGAAATTGAAGATGCCCATGCTTTTGTCAGGAAAATCCTTATTTCTGTTTTTGGAAAAAAAGCCAATGAAATGAGGATATTATATGGTGGAAGTGTCAAACCGGCCAATTGCTCGGAGATTATTGCGCTTGACAATGTCGATGGAGTATTGGTAGGAGGCGCGAGCTTAGACGGTGAAAGCTTCAGTCAGATTGCTTTGGCCTGAGAGAGCGCATGTTAATGTGGAATAAGAGAAGGATATAATTGTGGATACCTTGGTCATAGTCATTCATGTTTTGGCTTGCATCTTTTTGATCGGTGCAGTAATGCTGCAATCCGGCCACGAAGGGATGGGAGTCATTTTCGGCGGCGGAAGCAGTACAATGTTTGGAAGCTCCGGCGCGGGTGGACTTTTAGTGAAAGTCACCGCAGGTCTGGCAACGGTTTTCCTTGTTACGTCATTGGGATACAATATCCTGAGTGGAAACAAGGTCGCTGATGAAGACTCCATCATGTTGCAAAGCGACACGGTAGAGACAACAGCTCCGGCCGAACCTGTGAAGCCGGGTATTACGTTCCAGGATACTGGAGACGCCAAGAGCGAATAGCTCACAGCATACAGTGCCGAGGTGGTGGAATTGGTAGACACGCTGTCTTGAGGGGGCAGTGGAAGAAATTCCGTGGGGGTTCGAATCCCCCCCTCGGCACCACGAATATAAAAGGGTTGCAACCAACAGGTTGCAACCCTTCCTCTTTTGGTTTGGGAGGGGGGGGCAATCATGGACGTAGCCTGTCTTTACGTGATGTCAATTTCGTTTTTTGTGGTTCACATCTCGTTTTTTTGTATGGCTCATTGCCGGCATTCGTGACAGTATTGCGGAGTTGTTCAACTCTAATCCGTGGGTGCGTAACTGTGGTTTTTTTTCAAGACAATACCTATGAAAACACGGTTTTCGAAGAGATCAAACTGACCGAGACCGAGACCGTGACTGGTGTTGAATTCTACAATTGTACATTCACGAATTCCTCGTTTCAATCCTGTCGGTTCGTTGAATGTTCTTTTGACAATTGCGAATTTATTCGATGCAATCTCTCCCTGATCGAAATACCTTCAACGTCTTTTTTGGGTGTCCGGTTCATGGATTGTAAGATGCTTGGGGTGAATTGGAGCGGCACAGGAGGATTTTTGTCGGCATCGTATGACGGATGCCTCATGGACAATTCCCTTTTTGCCGATATGAATCTCACTCGATTCAAGTTTTCGAACTGTTCGTTGGTTGAAGCATCTTTTTCCAGCGTGAAAATGCGGTACTCGGTGTTTGATGACTGTGATTTGAAACGATGCCAGTTCCATCAAGCTGATTTGAGTTTTGCGGATTTCACTACGGCATATAATTATTATATGAATTCGACGACCAATACGCTTCATAAGACACAATATTCATTGCCAGAAGCTGTTTCTTTGCTCGCTAATTTGGGAATTGTTCTTAAATAATTGCATGTATTTATGACAAAAAAGGTAAAAAAAGACGTTGAACAGGGTTAAATGAAAAAAAAATGAATGTATCTTCATTTTTTTGTTGACTTTTTCTCGATATAAGTCAAAAACTCTTTTCCGGCACGACGCCGAGGTGGTGGAATTGGTAGACACGCTGTCTTGAGGGGGCAGTGGAAGAAATTCCGTGGGGGTTCGAATCCCCCCCTCGGCACCATCCAAAAGGATATCAAAAGGCTTCTAGCTAAACAGCTGGGAGCCTTCCTCTTTTTCTCCGTCAGCACGTTCGATTTTTCGTCGAAAACGCATGTGCGCCCAGCTCCCACGCGTTCGACCTGCAAGGCGACGACCCCATTCTACAGCGCATATATCCCTAACATTGGGGATGAACCAGTTCTCATGGGCAGATAAATTTGTTTGTTCAATTTTGCTTTATAGGGTAATCATCTCAAAGGTGGTTTGGGCCTATTTTTATAAACGTTTCATTGTACCAAGCAGCATACGAGGTTGTTCATGAGATTTCGCGCTGTTAGCACTATCCTGTTTCTTGTCATTTTCAACGCAGGCTTTGCAGCCGCCCAATCCAACGACATCGCATCCTGGGACGGGCAGTACGTGGGGTTTGGAATCGGTGGAGCTTGGGGAAAAGCCGATCCTGAAGTCCAGACCCAGAAAGGCACTTATTTCATCACAACTGACCCTGACCAATTGGACCCGGAAGGCTCGCGCAATATGTACGGCTCCGATCTGAGCGGAAACGTTTTTTTTGGATTCAACGGCCAGAAAGATAGATTTGTATATGGGGTCGAGGGAAATTTGTCCTTGAGCAAGTATGACGAGACCCACCACTCTGGAAATGTTACTTACCTGACCTTGCCCACCGACTCCTTTTCCATCACCACCAAAGTCAAATCCGACTGGGCAGTCAGCATCCGGCCCCGCGTAGGCTATGCCCTTGAGAAATCCCTGATTTACATAACTGCCGGACCGATCCTCAGGCGTTTTGAATACGACTTTACCTTTACCGACACAGAAGGTGGTGGCAAATCGCTACACTTCAATAAAGAAGCATGGAAACTGGGGCTTATCGGAGGACTCGGCTACGAACATAAGCTTCTGAACGACTGGTCTGTCAGAACCGAATACCTGTTCTCCACCTACACGAATATTATTGATGGCGACTCTCGATTGGCAAGCTATCCGGAAGACGGGTTCAAACACGACCTGGACTTCACCGAACACAGCCTGTGCATCGGTATATCCAAACGATTCTAGTAAAAAAATAGGCGTTCAGGGCCTCTTCGGATTATCGTCTAGGTTGAAGCAACAGACGCGCCGCTGGATACATGGTCATGTTTCTGGACATTTGATTTCATTTATCCGTTTGGATTTTCGAGAGACAGGATTCAAGTGTGTTTTCATTCTGTATAAATGAGAAAAAACCCGATGCTCTTTGAAGAGCATCGGGTTTTCGTGTTCAAACAGTGTGAAACCGAATTGTTACAATGGAATCAGAAAGGGTAGACTAAAGCACTTGTGCTGGCCTTTTTCGTGCCACTTTTCTTTTCGATGGCATCAATGCGTGCCTTGGCAGCTTCGCGCTGCTCCTTGCGACCGGCATTGCGGACAACCGTACCAAGCAACCGTTTGGCCGTGTCGTATTTGCCTCGCTTTTCGTAAATCAGGGCAGCACGATACATCGCTGTCAGTGCCCAGATGTTCTCCTTTGGATACTGCCAGGCCAGTTTGAGGTAATAGTCCAGGGCCTTTTCCGGATGACGCATGCCGTATTCTCCCTCGCCAAGCCAGAAAAGGGTTTCTGCCTGCAACGCGGTTGTCATGGATTCTTTGACATCCCACATGGCCAAAAGTTCCTTCTGTGCGGTTTTGTAATCCTTTCTCTGCTGATAAAGCAGGGCCATGCGCAAACGAGTCATGACTGGGATCGGTTCTCCCGTTGCAACCATATCCTGGTAAGTTTGCAAGGCCGCTCCCTGTCGACCGGCATTTAATTCAATGCGAGTTTTGATATCCAACCAGGATACCTTTAGATTCGCCGGAAGTGCTGGTTCCTCGATTTTATTCAAGTAAAAGGCACTGAGCTGCAAATGTTTTGCCTTGGCCGCGTCGTTGGCCAGATAGAGCAATCCTTGAATCCCGAATGATGCATTTTCAAAAAGGAATGCGGCACGTTTGGCCAAGGATTGGGAGGGTTTTTTCTCGAAACGTTTCTGCCAGTGGGCAAGCAACAATAATTTGTCCAAAGGGAATAGCTCGTTTGACAGTTGAGCAAGTTCCTTGGGAGAAAACGCCATCCAGAAGGGAGCTTCTGTCAATGGATGGATGTCATGACCAGCGGCTCCGGACAGGGCTGTGAGAATAGGGGAGAGTGCATAGGCTTCAGTGGGATTTGAGGGGAGAACATTGTTCAAGTTTTCCTTGAAGGAAAGAAGTCCTGCCAATTGTAATGAAATCGGAAGTGTTCGTTTATTCAGGGAATTCCAGACATTCTTTGCTGTGGAAAAATCCCCATTCGAGAGCGTTAACGCCAATTTGAAGTTTGAAAGCAGGGCGGTTGTCTGTTCGGAAATCAACATGGACCGTAATTCATTATCAATAGCTTTATTGGCATCATCAAGTGGCATGGCCAACAAATTGTTTTTGAATTGATTCCATGGCCCGGAATGAGGATTGCCGAGAAACCATGTCTCTTTAGATGTAGAATAAGGAGCTAGCATATTGCCGGCCCAGAATGCGTGTGCTTTGAGATAATTGCCTGAAATAAAAGGGGCTAGGTCAGCGGGAAGTGTTCCGTTTTCAAGGAAAAGGACCACGGCTTTCCAAAAAAATCGTACAGGATCCAGGGAAAGCTGATCGAGCTGTTTGTTGGCAGCCTCAAATTTGCTCAAGGAAACCGATGCCATGGACTGGGCGATGATGTTGGTCTCGTCAACGGAGAGAAAAGGGGCTTGAGCCAGGGTGACTTCTGTATTTTCCTTGTTTTCTTCTTTTAATTGTAAAGACTTACCTTCAAGAAGAACCTGAGCCTTGTCCCAGAAAGAATCTTTCCAAACCTGTTGCCCGACAGAGAGAACCTGAAGAAGGGCTTCCTTTTGAGAAGCTCGGGATAGTGTGTGATTGGCCGTATAGGACCAATACATTTTGAGCCAGACATCATGCCAGATAGTTTCAAGTTGTGGTTCTGCTTTGAGCCGTTTATTGCTTGTTGATGCATCCATGAACCGTGTGGCCTGGGTAAACCACAGGACCGCTTTGGAGAGGTCTCCAAGACCTCTGAATGCCTGTCCGCCGATCCACAGACGTTCGGCTTCGAGTTTTTTGTCGTCGAAGGCAGCGGTCATTTCAATGATTTCAAGAGCCTGAGCCGGAGAATTCAGATTGAGATACACCTGCGCCCGTTTTAAAACGTCTTGGGGTGTTTCGTCTGTCTTTTCAGCAGCGTATTCTTTTTCCAGCCGATCCCAAGCTCGATAATGTTCAAGCCATTGTTGAAAGCTTTGTTGTGGGGCGGCCAGACTATTAGTCCCGAAAACAAATAAACAGAGCAGTGAAGCGCAAAAGGAGAGTGAAAGTTTCATTGTCCCTCAAGTGCCGAGAACGGCTATTTGGAGTGTCTTTGATGCGACAGCTGTATCAGGCTCGAAAAAAACTCTCAATGGGGAGTTTATGACACAAAACCCATTTTGAGGCCGTAAAAAAGAAGACGCAAGGGAATAGCGATTGTCCATGTGTTCAAAAAACAATGGGGCAATCGGTGGACCAATTTTAAATGGCCAATTCGGTCTCAATTTGTTAAAAGTTTACATAATTTACATTATGAGACAAATATATAAATACTTGATATATCGATATTAATTTGAATTTAACGTCGGAGGTTCTGTCGTTATACTCTTCGTGTGCTTATTGATAAGTCGTACTCACTGTCTCATTTCGTATATGCGTCGTTTTGAGGGTTTTTATGAATTGCTGGTCGATACTTGGGCGCAAATGCGTCTGGGGGGATTCCTGGGCCAAAAAAAAGGCCCTGGGATGGGCCTTTCTCTCTTTGTGATGTGTTTTGGTGCTTATTCTTCGTCTTTTTCGATGCTCGGTGCCTGAATTTGCTTCAAAAACTTGTCCCGGCATTCATAGGAACAAAACATGTGGACCGTGTCCCCTTCCCGGACTCGAATGGAGCTGTCTTTTTCGACATAGGTGCCGCATACCGGGTCTTTGACCATTTCACCGGAGGCCACTTTATCTTTGATGACCTTTTCGTTGTTCATTTCCTTTTTCTTTTTGTCTCCCATGAAGAGCTTGTAAACAAGGAAAATAGCTGCGCCAATGACCAGGAATTTCAGCATGGTATGTCTCTTTATGTAATGGTTTAAGCTTTTTGCCAAATGGTGTGGCCATCGAGTTTGTACTCGATGGCATCCAGAGCCGCATCAATGGATGTTCCGTCCGGGAAAATGAAGTTCGGTGCGATTTCCTTCAAAGGAACCAGAACAAACGCCCTTTCCTTGGCCCGTGGATGCGGCAACGTCAAAAAGTCCATCTCCATGGTGACGTCACCCCAGGCGATAATATCCATGTCCAGAGGTCGTGGACCACCCTTTACGGATCGTTCTCGGCCCATTTTTGCTTCAATGGCCATACATGTGGACAGGAATCCCTGTGCCGACCAGATTTCAGCGTCGATTTCAAGGCCGATTATCTGGTTGGTGAACCATGGTTGATCCGTGACTTCGCCTTGCGGTTCGGTCGTGTAGTATTCAGAGACGCCTCTGAGACGAATTTCATCGCCATAGTCTTCGAGCTTTATCAGTGCTTCGTTCAGATTGTCTTCCGTGTCTCCGACGTTGGAGCCAAGGCTGACATAGCACATTATAGTTTCGATATTCTGGATACCGCCTCCTCAAGCAGATCGTTATTGACAGTCAGGGAAATACGGAAATATCCCTCCCCTGGCGTGCCGAAACCATTGCCGGGTGTGAGGACAACGCCTGTCTGTTTCAGAACGTTCGTCACGAATTCCGACGAGTTGTTTCCTTCAGGAACATTGCACCAAAGATAAAAGGATGCGTCGGGAACACGGTGCTTGATGCCCGCTTTGTTCAAAGCGGCGCTGACCACATCCCTGCGTTCCTTGTAGATGGCGCGAAATTTTTCCGCATGGGGTTCGCCATGACGAAGCGCGGCAATACCGGCTTCCTGAACCGCCTGAAAAATGCCGGAATCCACATTTTCCTTGATTTTGCCCAGTCCGGCAACGAGATCACTATTCCCCACTGCCATGCCGACGCGCCAGCCGGTCATGTTGTAGGTTTTGGACAGGGAATGGAATTCGATGCACACGTCTTTTGCGTGCTCGCATTCCATGATGGAAATGGGACGGTTTTTCGGATCATAGTAGATTTCCGTGTAGGCGGCATCGGAAATGACGATGACGTTGAATTCCCGGGCCTTTTCAATCAGCCGATCATAAAATTCCTTGGTCGCTGTGGCGGCAGTCGGATTATTCGGATAGCACACGAAAATCATCTTGGCCTTGGCCCAGGTGTCGTTGCTGATTGCATCCAGGTCGACTAGGAAATCGTTTTCTTCCAACAAAGGCAGGTATTCAACAACTCCACCGGCGAATTCCGTGGCAACGCCGTAAACCGGGTAATTGGGAGTCGCAACGAGAGCCAAGTCCCCGGGGTTGATATATGCCAACGGGAAATGGGCAATGCCTTCCTTGGAACCGATCAGACTGACAACTTCTGTCTGGGCATCAAGGTCCACGTCAAAACGTTGTTTGTACCAGTCTGCCACAGCCTGACGATAGGCGGGCATTCCGACATAGGACGGATATTGGTGATTGACAGGCTTTTTCGCCCCTTCGTACAGCGCCTCAATGATGAATTCAGGGGTGGGCAGATCGGGATCACCAATTCCCAGACTGATAATATCCATACCGTTGGCGGCCACTTCCGCTTTGGCCTTGTCGATGGCCGCGAAAAGATATGGGGGCAGCGAGGAAAGGCGGTCAGCCAATGTAAAATGAGACATGTATGAATTCTCCTTAAATTTCTTCAATACAAACACTTTCATAATTGCGGCTTGACCCGGTGTCAATCCGAACTGTTGCGCTTTGAGCGGTCCCTTGGTAGCACTCTTGAGAGTGGCGGAACCAGATATTCAAATTCTTTCTGGCTGTATCTTTTTTGAAAAGGTATCATCCAATACTTTAAATATATAAATATGACCCGAGTGTTTTCGTGAATCACAAAAAATTTGAAAAATCATCGAAAAATGTCACGCATCCATGGGTTGATCGGTATCTGGAATTTGTCCTGATCGAAAAAGGACTCTCTGAGAATAGTCTGTCCGGGTATGCCGACGACCTGCATTCTTTGTTGACGTTTTTGAGCGAAAAATCTTTTTCCCTTGAAGATCTTTCTGACAAAACGCTTTTTTTATACCTGACGTATCTGCGGGCCAAAGGTTTGAAAAGTCGTTCACTGGCTCGGCATCTGTCCTCGTTGCGTGGCTTTTTTACCTTTGCGGTGAATGAAAAATGGTACAAGAAAGACCCCGGTCATCTTTTGGAAAATCCTAAATTACCCAAAAAACTTCCGGAATTTCTGACAAAAGAGGAAATCTCTCGAATTCTCGCCCTTCCCGACACGTCCACAAAGCTTGGGATGCGGGACAAGGTTATCCTGGAGCTGCTCTACGCGGCCGGATTACGAGTATCTGAATTGATCGCCATGAAAGTGTTGGATTTTGATCCCCAGGTGGGACTTCTCAAGATCTTTGGCAAGGGAGCCAAGGAACGGCTGATTCCGATTCACTACACCGCTCAGGAATATTTATCGCAATACATTGAATTCACACGCCCTTCGTTCAAGCCTGTCGAAGATTTCATGTTTTTGAATCGTTCGGGCAAGGGGCTGACCCGTCAAGGTGTCTGGAAGCTCATCAAGAAATTTGCTACATTGGCCCAGATAAAGCGACCAATATCGCCACATACCTTCCGCCATTCTTTTGCCACGCATCTTTTGGAAGGTGGTGCTGATTTGCGAACGGTCCAATTGCTTTTGGGGCACGCGGATATCAGTGCGACGGAAATTTATACCCATGTGGAGTCGAACAGGTTGAAAAGTTTGCATCAGCGGTATCATCCCCGCTCCTCAATGTAGGCTGAAGTGAAATAGAATGAGTAAAAAAACACCGAAATTGTCCGCACCAATCGTCATCACAGGACATGCCAATGCGGATTTTGACGCTTTGGCCGCGATGGTCGCCGCGAGTAAATTATATCCTGATGCCGTGCTTATTTTTCCAGGCAGTCAGGAAACAAATCTCCGGAATTTTTTCATTGAAAGCACAATATATCTTTTTAATTTCAAGGCGTTCAAGGACATTGATCCTACGTCTGTGGAATTGCTCGTCGTGGTGGATACCCGACAGCGTTCGCGGATTCCGCATGTTCGTCCCGTGCTGGATAATCCCAATTTGCGTATTCATGTCTATGACCACCATCCTGACAGTGAAGAAGATTTGCCTGCGGAAAAAAGTGTGGTCAGATCGTGGGGAGCGACAACGTCAATCATCGTGGACGAGATTCGGAAACAGGGATTATCGGTCAATCGAGAGGAAGCCACCCTCCTCGGTCTTGGCATATATGAAGACACCGGGTCTTTTGCGTTCAATACCACGACCCCGCATGACTTTGAGGCCGCAGGCTGGCTCAAGATGCAGGGAATGGATATCGAGGCAGTCTCAGAACTCCTGACTCGGGAACTGTCTGCCGCACAAGTCACGTATCTCGGCGATTTGCTCAAAAATGCAACGACGTATGATATCCATGGTGTTGACGTTATCATCACTGAAATTTCCACCGACCGTTTCGTCCCGGATTTTGCCTTGTTGGTGCATAAATTGATGGACATGGAAAAAATCAAGGTGGTTTTCGCTCTGGGCCGTATGGCTGATCGGATTCATGTGGTCGCTCGGTCAAGAAATCCTGACGTGAACGTCGGACAGATCTGTTCTTCGCTTGGAGGTGGCGGCCATGAAGCTGCGGCTTCGGCCACAGTGAAAGACAAGACTCTGGCCGAATTGCGGGATGATCTGTTTGCCCTGTTCTATTCCCAGATTAATCCGCAAATCGTGGTCGAGGGGCTGATGTCCCGCCCTCCTGTTGTTATCGGCAGTGACAAAAATATCGCGGATGCCGTGGAGCTGATGACCCGGTATGGATTGAAAGATGTCCCGGTCGTGGAGACCGAGACCATGGAATGTGTTGGTATTATGGGACACAAGATCGCAGACAAGGCTCTTTCGCATCATTTGGGACAGGTGAGCCTGTGTGAATACATGACCCGGTCCTTTGATACCGTCGAAGTGAAGACGGATTTGTACCGTGTCATGGAGATCATTTTGAGCAATCGACAGCGAATGTTGCCTGTCGTTGATAATAAGGTATTGGTTGGAGTCATCACTCGAACAGATTTGATGAACATGCTGATTGATGAACCGGCTCGTATCCCGGATTCGTTGTTGCCGGACCGACGTCGAGAACGCAGTATCGTGGGGCAAGTGCGAAATCGTCTTCCACAAAAAATGCTTGAACTTTTAAAGACTGCGGGAGAACTTGGACTCAGTCTGGGCTGGGAAATATACGCTGTGGGCGGGTTTGTTCGCGATATCCTTTTGGGTCGGCCCAATTTTGATCTTGATCTGGTGGTTGAAGGCGATGGTATCGCCTTTGCCCGCAAATTTGCCAGTCTTGCAGGAGGTCGGGTCAAGGCGCATTCCAAATTCAAGACCGCCGTGGTCATTCTTGATGACGGTCAACGGGTGGATGTGGCGACCGCTCGGCTTGAATATTATGAATACCCAGCCGCATTGCCAACTGTGGAGCTGTCATCCATCAAGATGGATTTGTATCGACGCGATTTTACTGTCAACGCCTTGGCTCTGCGGATCAATCCTGGAAAATTTGGACAACTCGTTGATTTTTTCGGCGCAGAACGGGATTTGAAAAACCGAACCATCCGCGTGTTGCATTCATTGAGTTTTGTCGAAGACCCCACACGAATTTTGCGGGCTATTCGATTTGAACGCCGTTTTGATTTTCGCATTGGCGGACAGACCATGCGGCTGATAAAAAATGCGCTCAATCTGGAGCTGTTCAGCAAATTGTCTGGCACCAGAGTCATGCATGAATTGCAGTGGATCATGAATGAAGATGACCCGCTCGCCTGTTTTGTCAGGATGCAGGAGCTGGGGATCATGGCCGCCATTCATCCGCTCCTCAAATTGACCCGAGATCGGGTCCAGATTCTGACGGAATTGGGTAAGGTCCATAGTTGGTACAAGTTGTTGTATCTGGAACCGGAAGTGACGCCGTGGAAACTGTACATTCTCGGCATGACATTGGGGATCAAACACAAGGATATCGAGCAGATCACGACCCGTTTGCATTTTACCAAAAAGGAAGAGCGAGATTTTATTCAGTTGCGTGATATGATCGGCGACGCCCTGATGAAGCTTATGAGTTGGCGTGAAGGCTCATCTAAACTCAGTCAGTTGTATACCATCCTGCACCCGCTTCCCGTGGAAGGCGTGTTGTTTCTCATGGCACGGAGTCAAAAGGAACATATCCGCCGCCATATTTCACAATATCTCGCTCGGTTGCGGTATATCGAGATTGATGTCGACGGTAAAGATTTGCTAAAGATGGGGCTTGAGCCAGGTCCTATTTATGCCTTAATTCTTGATGCGCTCATGTGTGCCAGGATAGACAATCAGGTCGAGACCTATGAAGAACAGTTGGCCTTTGCTCAAAAAAGGTATGAAGATTACCGTACCGAGGAACAGAATTCTACTGAAAAATGATGTGTTTCTGGCTTGCTCTCTTGAAACAAGCGGTGTAGAAAAAAACGATATTTATGGTGTCTTTGTTTTCGTTGACATAGGGACAGCCTGACGGCTGGTGTGATCGAGAACGGACGCAAAGGATTGAAAGATAATGGTGGACGTGTTGTGGGCGCCGTGGCGTCTGAATTACATACTTGGACCCAAGCCGGATGAATGTGTTTTTTGTATTCCAGACGATTCGTCTGAAGATGAAGAACGATATATTCTGGCGCGAGGAAAACACTGTTTTGTCATCATGAACAAATTCCCGTATAACAATGGGCATCTCATGGTAACGCCATACCGGCATGTCAGTCATTTGACGGATTTGACGCTTGAAGAATCCAATGATTGTATGTTGTGGCTCAGGCATTGTACAGCTGTCCTCGAGACAATTTTCAACCCTCAGGGAATAAATATGGGACTGAATCTGGGAGAGGCGGCAGGTGCTGGAATCGCTCAGCATTTGCATTTTCAGATAGTTCCTCGGTGGAATGGAGATGCTTCATTCATGGCTGTTTTCGGGGAAACGACGGTTATCCCGGAGCACTTGAATTCAACTTACAGCAAACTCAAGCCGCTATTTGATGAAATAACTGCTTAAGGAGATGTTCATGCGTTTTATCAAAGTCCTGTTTCTGTTGGCTCTTTTTGTTTTTTCCATTCTTTTCTTCAGTCAAAACATAGAAGTGTTACAGCAGGAATTAACGTTGATTTTAGACATACCGTATGTTGTGACGTTGCATTCCATCCCCCTGCCTTTTAGTGTCTTGATCCTGTTGGCTTTTGTGGTAGGGTCTCTGTTGACCATGGTCTATTTCATTATTGATAAATTCCGTTCAGGCTCAAAGCTCAAAGAGTGTCGGACCCGTATGTCGAGCCTGGAGCAGGAATTGAATTCCCTGCGGAATCTGCCCATCAGTGCCGATCAGCCGTATTCTGAAAACGAAGAAGACAAATAATAAGGAATTGTATGAGTTGGCAGCTTTTTAAACGCAAAAAGGTCGCAACCTTTGACAAGAATTTCAAAGCAGCACGTGAAGCTGGCGGAGGTGTCTCTCTGCCGGTTCAAGACACCCGTGCGGCGATTGAAGAGCTCAGTCAGGTTGTTAAAAATGACCCTGAAGCGGTTGAGATTTACCTTGCACTCGGCAGTTTGTACCGCTCGCAAGGAGAAATCGAGCGTGCCATCCAGATTCGAAACAGTCTTATTGTCAGGCCTGGTCTTGATCGAAAGTTCAAGGCCAGAGCCTGGTTTGAATTAGGCCGGGATTTCAGGCGTGCCGGATTTTTGGATCGGGCGGAAAAAGCCTTTCAGGAAGCGCGTTCTCATGGGCAGGATCCTACGGCGATCCACAAGGAAGTGGCCCGGTTGGCCGCTGAACGTGGTGATTTTGAAAAGGCGGCCGAGTCCTATGGTCAATTGAATCTGCCCTTGCCTCAGGCCCATTATCTTGTCCGACTCGCACTTGACCGTTTTGCCGATGGCAATAACTCTCAGGCACATCGAGCCTTGCGTCACGCGATTCGTGCGTATCCCGGTGCTGTCGAGGCGTGGCTGGAACAAATTGTTCAGGCGTATAAAACCGGCAACGCTACAAAGGTTGCGGACATCCTTGGTCAGGGATTGGAACGGGTCGCTCCTGATTTGCGGTTTGTCCTTTTTGAAGGTCTGTTCCTCTCGGTTCGACGAGCGGAAAAGGCCAAGGAATCATCACTCGGCGAAGATCATGAGTGGTCTCGAGTGTGCCCTGATGAAAAGTTGGTCCATGCGATTCTCCCTGTCATAGAAAGGCAGGATCCGGATATCCTTCTTTTGTATTACGGAGCCATGTTCCTGCTCCGTATTGAAGAATTTGAAGACGCCCAGGATTGGTTGGAAAAGGCATTGATGCTATTGCCAGATTTTTGGATGGCTCGACTTGAGTTGTTTGAATTGTCCCGGGCTGACCAGACATTGACGCCGTTCTATAAAGAACAATTGACTTTCTTCATTCACCGCGCGCGGAACGTCCGTCGTTTTGTCTGCCGTCGGTGTGGCTTGAAGAGAGACCAATTATTCTTCAACTGTCCCCGTTGTCGAAGCTGGCATTCCATTGCGTTTCGCACGGACATTTCCGAATAAATTTAACTTCCCAGATATATCGTGGCAAAGAAAAAACTGACGCCAATGCTTGAGCAGTATCTCCGCTTCAAAGAGGAGAATCCAGGCTGCCTGTTGTTCTTTCGTATGGGCGACTTTTACGAGTTGTTCTTCGAAGATGCCGAAACCGTGGCCAGAGCTGTTCAAATCACTCTGACAAGTCGGAATCCCAATGATGAAAACCCTATCCCCATGTGCGGAATGCCTCACCACTCCGTGGAGCCGTACTTGAGCCAATTGCTCGATAAAGGATATAAAATTGCCATCTGTGATCAGGTGGAAGATCCCAAGGAAGCCAAGGGGTTGGTGAAACGGGATGTGACTCGTGTTCTCACCCCGGGGACTGTTGTGGAGGATTCCAACCTGACGTCCAAGGCGAACAACTATCTTGGTGCCCTTTTTTGGGATGATGCCCGTGATGCCGGTGGTATTGCCTGGCTCGATTTTTCCACGGGTCAATGGGCTGGGTTATCGAGTCGGCGAGAGGTGGAACTCTGGCAATGGATGACCAAAATTGGTCCGAGAGAGTTATTGCTCCCACAAGGGAAAAAAGTGCCGCCACAATTTTCCGAATTGGGGGCACAGGTGACCAGTGTTGCAACTGGGGCGTATTTCGATCTTTCGGCTTCAGCCAACAGAGTGTTGGAAATGCAGTCTGTTCCTGATTTAGAAAGTCTCGGATTGGGTGGGAAAAATGAGTTGGTTCGCGCCTGTGGTGCTCTGCTGAAATATCTTGAGCAAACGCAAAAAGGCAATTTTGGGCATTTGGGCGAATTCAAGCCGTTGAATTTGGGAAAACATCTTCTTCTCGATGAAATCACCGAAAGAAATCTTGAAATTTTTCGACGACTTGATGGTAAAACCGGCCTGGGAACAGTGTGGCATGTTCTTGACCGAACGCTGACACCAATGGGTGGTCGGCTATTGGAAGCCCGTTTGCGACAACCGTGGCGACATCTTTCTCCCATAGAAAAGACCCTTGATTGCGTGACCTTTTTCTTTGAACATGACCAATTTCGTTCCGATGTCCGTCATGCGTTGAATTCCGTGTATGATCTGGAACGACTTTCCACTCGAATTTTTCTTGGCCGGGCAATGCCAAAGGATTTTATTGCGCTGCGGAAAAGTCTATCCATGCTGCCCGTGCTCAAAGCCTGTCTTATCAAGCACAACTTTGAAACCGCCCCGGAGTTACGCAAGATATTCAAGAAATGGGATGCGATGGATGATCTGGCGACACTGCTTGAGTCCGCATTTGTCGATAGCCCTCCTCCGGTCATCACCGATGGTGGATTATTCAAGAAAGGCTATAATGCCGATTTGGATGAGTTTATTGAATTGAATGAACATGGCGAAGACAAACTTCGGGAATTGCATGAAAAAGAATTGAAGACCAACGATATTCCCAAACTCAAGCTCGGTTTCAACAAGGTCTTTGGCTATTATTTCGAAGTGTCAAAAGCCTATAAGGGACAAGTGCCTGAGCATTTTGTTCGTCGTCAGACCCTCGTCAACAGCGAACGGTATATCACCCCGGAACTCAAGGAAATGGAGGACCGGATCATCTCGGCCTCTGAAGAGCGCAAGAGTCTGGAATACAAATTATTTCAGGAGTTGCGAGAGGTTCTCGCCAAGGCTCGGCAACGTTTTTTATTCATGGCTGATATCGTGGCAGCACTGGATTATTGGCAAGGGCTGGCTGAATCAGCTCGTGTCAACGAATGGTGCCGCCCTGTGCTTCATGATGGCATGGAAATCGAGATTGAAGCAGGACGACATCCGGTTGTCGAAGAGGCAATGGGAGCGTCAAATTACATCCCCGGTGATCTGAAAATGGACAAGGATCGACGGATTTTGCTCATTACCGGCCCAAATATGGCGGGTAAGTCCACAGTCTTGCGACAGGTCGCCATCCAGACGATCATGGCGCAGATCGGTTCATTTGTTCCGGCCAAGTCTGCACGAATCGGTTTGGCCGATCGGGTTTTTTCTCGTGTTGGGGCTTCGGATAATCTGGCACAAGGCCATTCGACCTTTATGGTTGAAATGACGGAAACTGCCCGAATTTTGCGCCAGGCCACTAAACGGAGTCTGGTTATTTTAGATGAAATAGGTCGGGGAACCAGCACTTATGATGGACTTTCTTTGGCCTGGGCCGTGGTAGAAGAACTCTCCTCTCGTGCCAGTGGTGGTATCCGAACGCTTTTCGCTACACATTACCATGAATTGACCAGCCTTGAAGGAAAGATTGAAGGATTGCGTAATCTCAATATCGCGGTCAAGGAGTGGAAAGGTGATATCGTCTTTTTGCGCAGACTTGTTCCCGGTCCTGCTGACAGGAGCTATGGTATTGAAGTGGCCAAATTGGCCGGTGTGCCGCGCGGTGTTGTTGAACGGGCGCGGGAAATTCTTGCGAAGCTTGAAGAAAAGTCGCAGGATACTCATTCCAAGGGTGCTGTGGAACGGGCTTCCCAGACATTGTTGCCCGGATTTGGTGCGCCCCCTATTGAGGTGCCTGAAAAATTGGTCGAACACCCGATCATCACGCAGCTCGTCGATCTCGATGTGGACGGCATGACGCCAATTCAGGCGTTGATGTTGCTCAATCAGTGGAAAGACATGATAAAAGGATAAGATGGATGCGTACAATATTTGTCCGAACCCTTGTGCTTGTCAGTGTTCTGACCATTGTTTCCGGGTGTGCTCTGGGCCGCAAGGAATGGCCTGCATCCGTAAACAGTGAAGACGCCTTTGGTTTGAAGCTCATGGATGGAGTCAGGCAAGATGAGTGCCTTTTGTTGCAGATAGCGGTCACCGGAGCCACTCATCGGCTTTGGCGCGCCAGTGTGCAATATGAAGCGGTTGGAACAGCACCGGGCCAAGGATGTGAGGGATGTCCCTTTGTTCCCCGGAATGCGGTTCATTTCACCCGAGATCAGGACGGATTCAATCTGAAAGGACAGACGCTTCAATTGAGTATCTGTGGTCTTGAGCCAGGGATTGAGTATCGATTCAGAGTTGCCGGGAAAAGTGAACTCTCCGTCATGCCGATTGAATACACCGATGTCTTTCAGGCCGTGCCATAATTTCAAGATTTCATTTGATATGTGGAAAGTATTGGATGATACACACAAAGACAGTGTAGAAAGACAGCATATCATTTTTGAGGAGATCATATATGCATCATTTTGAATACCGCGACGGCGTCCTTTTTGCCGAAGACGTCAGTGTGACCGCTTTGGCCGAAGAGTATGGAACCCCATTGTATATTTATTCTGCCGCTACTTTCAGGCGTCATTTCAAGGCTTTTGATTCCGCCTTTAAAGGGTTGGATCATTTGACCTGCTATTCCGTCAAAGCCAACTCGAATTTGTCGATTCTTAAATTGTTGGCTGCTGAGGGTGCCGGCATGGATATCGTTTCCGGTGGCGAGTTGTTTCGAGCCCTCAAGGCCGGCGTTTCGCCAGAGAAAATTGTGTATTCCGGAGTGGGAAAACGCGATTCGGAAATTCGTGATGCTTTAAAAGCCGGTATTTTGATGTTCAACGTGGAATCCGTTGCCGAGCTTGAACGTATCAACAGTGTTGCCGGAGAATTGGGGATGAAAGCTAATGTGAGTTTCAGAATCAACCCGGATGTTGATCCGCAGACTCACCCGTATATTTCAACTGGCATGAAAGAAAATAAGTTCGGATTGGATATTGAAAATTCTTTGAAAGCGTATCAACGCGCAGCAGAAATGGATCATGTTGAACCTGTCGGTATGGATTGTCATATCGGTTCACAGCTCACAAGTATTGAGCCATTTCTTGAAGCGTTGGACAAATTGCTGCATTTCAATTCCCAATTGAAAAAAATGGGAATAATCATTCAGTATCTTGATCTTGGCGGAGGATTGGGTATTGCATATGATGCCGAAGAACCGCCCCACCCGTCTGAATTTGGTCAGGCTCTTAGTGAAAAATTACAGGGTCTTCCTTTGAAGGTTATTTTTGAACCTGGCCGTGTTATTGCGGGGAATGCAGGTATTCTTGTGACCAAAGTGGTATATACGAAATCAAACCCAACAAAGAATTTCCTTATTGTTGATGCCGGTATGAACGATTTGATTCGTCCGAGTTTGTATGGTTCGTATCATCGTATCGGTGAAGTCGAACTCAGTGGTCGTCAGCATAAACCGTTTGATGTCGTTGGTCCCATTTGTGAATCCGGCGATTTTCTTGCTCGAGATCGAGAGTTGCCTGCCGTGGATCAGGGAGAACGACTGGTCGTCTACTCCGCTGGAGCGTATGGATTTACTATGGCGTCGAATTACAACACCCGTCCCCGTGCCTGTGAGTTGCTTGTGGATGGGGATACCGTCCATGTTGCCCGGAAACGGGAAACATATGAAGATCTTGTTGCAAACGAACTCTAAAAGAAAAGCCGGGAGTTCGCTCCCGGCTTTTTTATTGCAGGACCCATGATGCCCAGACTCAATTCTTTTTTCGTATCCCCACAGAATTGGCCGACAGCAATCGGCGAAACCGTTGTTTTGGACGGGCCGGAGGCTCGCCATATGGGAACGGTTTTGCGAACTGTGCCGAATCAGACCGTTCGTCTTTTTGATGGACAAGGGCATGATGGACTTTTTTCCATTCGAGAAGCTGGCAAACGACGCGCTGTGCTTGACGCTGTTCAACTTGACGAACACGCTGCTCCTGTCAATGGGATAACCGTGGCCATCGGTTGGGGAAAATCCAAACGTCGCAAATATCTTTTAGAAAAAAGTGTTGAACTTCAAGGGGCTGGGATTGTTTTTTGGCAGGCAAACCGCAGTCAAGGTTTGGTCCCGGCTGCGGTTAAAGACGCGTGGGTGGACACAACCATTCAGGCAGCCAAACAATGTGGAGCGACATTTCTTCCGAAAATACAGACCGCTCCGGGCGGCATTGACACCTTGATCACTTTGCGAGATTCGTATGACCATGTTGTTGTCGCATGGGAATCAGACTCGATTGCAACACGCTTGTCGCCCGATATGCTTGCGCGAGGCCGTACACTTGTCGTCATTGGTCCGGAAGGCGGTTTTGACGACGATGAAGCGCAGCGGTTGATACAAGCGAATTTCGTGCCGGTGACATTTGGACAGTCGATTCTCCGTTGGGAAACGGCTGCCACCTATTGTCTCAGTCTGGCCATGTTTGGTATACAGGAAGCATCATGAAATTAGAAATAGAAGAAACGCATCCCTTGGCGGATAGGATTCGTCCGACATCATTGGATGAATTTGTTGGACAAGGACATATTAGAAATCGAATCGAGGCTTTTTCCAAATCCAAGAGAATGCCCAGCTTGTTACTGTTTGGCCCTCCCGGATGTGGAAAATCCACATTGGCTTTATTGCTTGCCCAATTGACCGGCAAAAAATATCTGCGGGTCAGTGCGCCTGAAGCCGGACTGACTTCCTTACGTAAAAGGTTACCCGGGCAAGACATTCTTATCTTGGACGAATTACACCGTTTTTCCAAGGCGCAACAAGATTTTTTCCTTCCCATTTTGGAAACTGGTGAAATCACGTTGTTGGCCACCACCACGGAAAATCCGTCTTTTAGCGTGACTCGGCAACTGTTGTCGCGGTTGCATGTGCTTCGGCTCCGTCAGTTGAGTCGTGAAGAATTAATTGACGTCAGTCAACGGGGTGCGGAAGAGCTGAGTGTAGAGCTTGAAGAAGAAAGTCATAAAATGTTGGCTGCGATGGCTGGTGGCGATGCCCGTGCCTTATTGAATTTATTGGAATATACTGCCGAGTTGCCCAAGGAAAAACGATGCCCGGACTGTTTGCGGGAATCGTTGCCGGAAATTGTTGTTCGTGGCGACAGGGACGGGGATTCTCATTATGAATTGGTTTCCGCGTTGATTAAATCCATCCGAGGCAGTGACCCTGACGCGGCCTTGTACTATTTGGCGTGTCTTATTGAAAGCGGTGAAGACCCCCGGTTCATCACTCGTCGTTTGATTATCTCCGCCTCCGAGGATATTGGACTTGGCGATCCCCATGCCCTGAGCCATGCCATGGCCTGCCACCAGGCGGTTGAAGCGATTGGGATGCCTGAAGGATTCATCCCCATGTCTCAGACCGCAGTCTATTTGGCCCTGGCTCCCAAGAGTAATTCGACCTATGCGGCCTATCGAACCGCGCAAAAGGAAGTACGGGAAAACGGGCCGAAATCTGTTCCGTTACATCTACGGAATGCAACCACGTCTCTCCAGCGGGAATGGGGCTATGGTCGAGGCTATCTCTATCCACACAATTTCCCCAAGGCGTGGGCAGATCAGGAGTATCTTCCCACCGAGTTAACAGGCCGAAAATTTTATCATCCGAAAGATCAGGGAGAAGAACCAAAACTGCTTGCATGGTTAAAACAATTTCGTCGAGGTCGATAAGATGATTGAAAACGGCTCCCGCTGTCACAACAGAGGGAGCCGTTTTTTTGTTTATTTATGAGGACGAGGTGTACAATTTTTGCCATTCATCCAAAAAAAGTAATGCGGTATCCAAATCCGATAATTTGCCCTGCTGTTGTCGCACGGCCCAGATGAGATCCTTGAAAGAGACATCGTCCGGGAGGCCTAGTTGCTCGATCAATGCTCTGATATCTCGTTGAAGTTCAGGGGGATAGTCGGCGGCGAAAAGCGACGTGTCTGACCGGGGGTGAGGCCATCCCGAAAGACGGTGTGTCGTGAAATCAATGAGTGTCCGCATTCGCTGTACATATGTATGGTCTTTGAGCACTCGTGCCCTGCCCCGCATGGCGAACTGTGTGCGAGCAGCGGGATCATTGAGGAAAAGGTCAATTTTATCCGTCAATTCCTTGATGCTGTTGAAAGTGGCTAGTTCGTTATTTTCAAACGCTTCTCCCAAAAGACTTCTGGTGTCCACCAATTGAAATGCACCACAGGCCGCCAGTTCGAATGTGCGCGGATTGACGAAATCGCCGCCTGTGACCAATGACTCAGCCTGAACGCTGGAATGCAAATTCAAGTTGATGGTGGTGGCATTGAAAATTTTGACACATTCTTCGGGCGATATCCGTGCGCCTTTGCATTGGACCAATGGTTCGAGCACATGATCCCCATCCCATTCTGTTCCCCATATTTTGAAATCATGAGAAACCAATTCTTTAAATGCTTCCCGGCGGTTTGGGTAGCCTGCTCCCATGAATGAGATGTCTGATCCGAATTTGCGTTGTTCAATGGACGACAACGAAAGCGGTCTGTGAAAATCGGGTTGGGCGGCAAGGGGCAAATACAGAACATTTGGCTGCCCAATAGCTTGAATATCTTCAACGCATTGTCCTTTTTGGATAACCGCAAAAATATCGTACAGTGGTGCAAAGGCTTTCCAGTAGGTGAAAAGCCGATAGTCTTCGACGAACCACATGGCCGTGGCAACGCCATCTCGACGAAGTCGTTTAAGCGCCTGTCGATTGAGTGGAGCCTGTGCCAGACATAAAACCATATCGGGTTCGAAGGTTTCAACCTTTGCGAGAATGGATTGGCTGACCACATTCAGCAAGGAGTTTTGCAGATAATCCAAACGGTCCGAAGTGACCTTGAGATCTTTTAGCGCGGTATATGCCGGATAAAAATCAGGAGCTTCAAATATTTCGACCAGATGCCCATCCTGTTTCAAAGCCGATGCCACATATCGACCAATGGGAAGAGAACCGCCATACAGCGGCAATACGACGAGAATACGCAAATTAGTCATTGCAATGTCCATGGGGTTCAAAATGTTGCATTTGGGTCATCCAGTCTTTTTCCCGTTGGATTCTTTGGGCGAATACCTGTTCGTCTGCCTGGAATTGAGTGCCGGTTTTGAGCAGGTATTGTGCGATGAAATTTCTGAATACCGTTCGAGAAGCTGTGTCCGAGTCTGTTCCGGCTAAGGGCGTGTAGATTTGTCCCAACGTGTCAAAATCAGACTGGAATTTAATGAGATTGTCAGGGAGATGTTCTTTTTTCCGTGTGACGAGAAATCGTTTGAATTCCGGCGATTCAAACGGGGCGAGGCAGGCAACGTCAAGCTCGCACGGTCGAGTTTCCAAACAGGGAAGGCAGTGGGTTATCGCCTGATAGACCGTGTGCCCTGCCCCATACGGACCTGTTTCAAAACACCATGCCGAAGAGAGAAAAAAGGCCATCACCGGTGTGCCTAAGTGAGCAGCCAGGTGCATGGTCCCTGTATCCGGTGTCATCAGCACGTCAAGTGAATCAACTATTTCGACCAGATCATTCCAATCGGTTTTGCCTGCAAGATTTCGGGTCTTCTTTTGAAGCGCAGGAGAGAGATTTTTAAAAACAGCGTGCCCTGCTGCCTGCTCTGTTTGTCCGCCAAGCAAGACGATCGAGTCTGTTTTTTGGACGGTTCCGAGTGTTGAAACAATCGTCGCAAGCGTTGTTGGAGGGAGTGAGCGTCTGGATTCTCGACCGGCCAGCACTACACCTATTCCGTTCCCTTTCGGTGTTGCGGGAGGATTGACTGATTCCGGTTTGATCCTCTCTGGACAATATCCGGCCCAAAAATCCATGAGGTTGATGCCCAGCCGTCGCAAAGAGGACCATCGCATGGCCATGGCGGGCCATGTTTCTGTGCATTCCTGTCCGTTTCGCCATGAGTATCCCCGGACTTTTTTCGCGTCAAACAGCGCCGCCAATCGGAAATTGAGTCCTGAAAAATTGAGATTATAAATGGTATCAAAGTCAAGAGCTTGAAGCGAAGCGAATGTTTGTCGGTTGTCAATCAACAGACGCTGGAGCATTGTCGAAGCATTCCTTCCTGTCCCATGTGCGGTTATTGGATGGATGATGACATGCGGATAAACCAAACGGGCCAACGGTGCCAGCGATGTATCAAGACACAGATGCACTTCACTATTTTGGCATGAAGCAAGGCTCTGTATGAGTCGTTTTGTCTGGATCAAATCCCCGAAACGGGCCAGTTGGATAACAAGGTATTTTTTCATATGTTTTTTCACGGCGTCAGAAATGTAGCGCAACTTGAGTGAATCTTGCAAGAACCGGGCAATTCCCATTTTACTTGTTCCGGCGCATTCGGTATCAAGAGCCATGCGATACTATCCCATCTTTGTAAATCTGGAAAACAGATCGTGTCTTGTCGTCGGTGCCGGCGATGTCGGCAAGCGAAAGATTCGATCTTTGATCGATGCGGGGGCTGGTTTTGTCTCCATCATTGATACCCGTAAAGCTGACGAATACATACAATCACTTTGTTCAAGTAAAACTGTTAATTATGTGTGCCGTGAATTCCAGGAAAGTGACCTTGAGGGACAATTTCTGGTTATCGTTTGCACTTCGTCAGGGACGGTTAATGAACGGATTAGTGACCTGTGCGCTGAACGGCATATTTTATGTAATGTGGTCGACCAGCCGGAAAAATGCAGTTTTATTGTTCCAGCAACGGTCAAACAAGGTGACCTGACTGTGGCTATTTCGACTGGTGGACAAAGTCCAGCTATGGCCAAACGCATTCGTCGAGACCTGCAAAACAGCTTCGGCGATGAATATGCCGCGTTGTTGACCCTCTTGGGACGAGTCCGTCCCTTGATGCTTGCTCTTCATCGAGAAACAACGTCTAATACAGCGGTTTTCCGTTCTTTGGTCAATTCCGACTTGTTGGAGACTTTGAAGAACAAGAACCTTGACGCTGCCAAAGAAATACTTAAAGAATCTTTGCCCGAACCGTTGTACGACAACATCCCGGAGATGCTTGATGGGCTTATTTAATACGCTCCATATTTTTATTATTGCACTGTACGCATTGGGTACAGTCCTTTTTTTGACTGGAATAATCACCAGCAATGCCAAACTTAAACGAATCGCAATTTGGTTTGCTGTCATCGGTTTTTCTTTGAATACCGTTGACTTAGGACTCATTTTAGCAAGCGATCCATTGGCCTTGAGCGGTGGGACTTTCTATTTCAACATTTTGGCGTGGAGCGTTTTGGCCATCTATTTTTTCTTATGGTGGCGCTTGCGGCTTGAATTTCTGGCTATCACGGCTTTACCATTGGCACTTCTGCTTTTTGTCTCATCGATGGCCCTTGGTGGAATCCGGGTTATCATGCCTCCACAATTGACCGCCCTCTTCTTCGGGTTGCATATCGGATCGCTGGTGTTGACGCTTGGCGCGCTCATGATGGCTTTGGGGGCTGGATTTGCTTTTATTTATTACAATCGAAAACTGAAGACCAAGGCAGGACTCGCCAGCATGGGCAGTGCTGTACCGTCTTTGGACAAGTTCGATACCGTCAATCGCTGGGCGGTTGCCGTGGGATTTCCCTTGTACACATTGGGACTTTTCTCAACATTCTTTTGGTATTGGATTGCCCCCGATAAACATTTTACCTGGGATATCATGAAAATCGGCTCTTTAGCCGTCTGGTTTCTCTATGCATTTTTATTTCATCAACGCATTGTGCTTGGCTGGCGGGGACGCAAACCCGCAATCCTTGCCATCTGGGTTTTTGTCGGCATGTGCATTTCTCTCATCCATCACACCATTACTTTTCGAGTCATGCCATGAATAGACAGATTATTCTCATAGGGCTTAACCACCGAACCGCCAGTGTCGATATCCGGGAAAGATTCGCATTGACCGATATTGATAATTTCGAACAAGGACTGATGGCGCACTGTCCTGTACTCGAATGTATGGCCCTCTCCACCTGTAACCGGGTGGAGATCATCGTGGTCGCCAAAAACAATGCCGAACGCGAAGTCGTGGACGCCGTCATTCAATATTGGGCCGCGATCTGTAAAGGAAAAGCCGAGCTTCTTTGGGAGAATACCTACAATTATTCCGGGCTTGAAGCAGTAAAGCATGTTTTTACAGTCGCGAGTAGTCTGGATTCCATGGTGATGGGAGAACCTCAGATTCTCGGTCAGCTCAAAGATGCCTACCGCGCAGCGGTCACCAAGGGAACGGCCAAAACTATTGTGAATCGGTTGCTGCACAAATCGTTTTCCGTCGCCAAGCGCATCCGTACTGAAACGGCTATCGCGTCCAGTGCCGTTTCCATCAGTTTTGCCGCTGTTGAATTGGCGAGAAAAATTTTTGGCGACCTGAAAGGGACTCGGGCCATGCTCGTCGGTGCCGGTGAAATGGCTGAACTGGCGGCCACACATTTGTTACGCAACGGAGTTCAAGACGTCATTATCGCGAATAGGACACTGAGTCGGGCCAAGGAACTGGCGGACACTCTTGGTGGGGAACCCATTCAGATTGAGAACATGTCGGACCGCTTGCCTGAAGTTGATATTGTTATCAGTTCAACCGGATCCCCGGTTGCGGTCATCAAGGCAAAGGACGTCAAGGCCGTGCTCAAGCGGCGCAAGAACAAGCCCATGTTTTTCATCGACATTGCCGTGCCCCGTGATATCGACCCTGATGTCAATATTCTGGATAACGTCTATCTCTATGATATTGATGATCTCAAGGAAGTTGTCGAAGACAACATGGCACAACGCCATGAAGAAGCGGCCAAGGCCTTGACGGTCGTTGATCATGAGACCGAAACTTTTGGAAACTGGCTCCATTCATTGAATTTACAGCCGACCATTGTGGATATGGTGGAAAAGACCGAAGACGTGGCGCATCGGGAACTGCGCAAAACGTTGAAACGAATAGGTCCAGTGGATGCCGTCACTCGAAAGGCTTTGGAAACACTGGTTCTCTCGGTGGCTCACAAATCCATGCATGAGCCAATTTGTTTTTTAAAACGTCGGACACAGGAAGAAGGTGCTGCCGAACGATTTATTGATTTGGCCCGCCGGATGTTCAATCTGGATGATGAGTCCATCCCAGCGGAAGCCCACCTTGATCGAAAGAACAAGACGTGTTCATCGCAAGACATCAGTGACCTCATTGAAGCCTCAAAAAACAAGGAACAATAATGCGGAGTTATCTTATTGAAGACTTGAGTGATGCCGCGTGTCAGGCCGTCATGACCGCATTCGACGAGCTCGGTTTCAAAGGGGCTTTGGATGGAATTTATTATCTCCCCCTTCCAGTGGAATTGCTTCAAAAAGAGCAACAGGCCCATCAAACTGAGTGTGGTCCCTATTTCATGGCCCTTGAATGTCTTGAAAAAGAAGACGAAAATTCATTGAAATTGGAATTATTGGTTCGGGGCCGCAAAAAAATGCGGTGTTCCTGCATTGCCTACGCCACACCAGAACAACGCGCGCACATGATTGACTATTTGGATCAGTTCCTTGATGAGCTGGAGGTCGCTGTCTAACCATGTTCAGCGTGCCTGAGAATTTTCCTGACACGCTTCAGGACTTGCTCCCCAAATGGGCGCATTTCTGTCTGTATGTCGAGAAATTCATCACTGGCGAATTGCAACAGGATCTGGCGGGGAAACATGTCTTGGTCGGTTTTTCTGGCGGTGTTGATTCAACCGCCCTGCTCCTGGTTCTTCATTATCTTTCCCAACGAAATGACTATTCGTTGACCGCAGTTCATTTGAATCATCAATTACGACCTGAAGCGGCAGATGACGCGGCATGGTGTGATGCTTTTTGTCATTTTCTTGGCATTCAATGCGTTGTGGCTTCCCGTGATGTGGGGTCTTATGCAATAGAGCACAATCTTGGAGTCGAAGAAGCTGGGCGACAGGTTCGATACGCTCTGTTTGACTCTGTGAAAAAGAGCACAAGCGCAAATGTTCTGGCCCTTGGCCATCAGCTTGATGACCTCAGCGAGGACGTTGTCATGCGGCTTATCCGTGGTACTGGCTGGCCCGGCTTGTCCGGTATGACAGGGTTTGATCCCCAGCGACAACTCATTCGCCCTTTGCTCATGATTCCAAAATCGACACTGATTGCCTTTGTGACTAAAACAGGGGTGCAATGGCGCGAAGATGCCACCAATGCGGACTCGAATTGGACGCGAAATAGGGTTCGAAACAGCATTCTTCCCTTGATTCAAAAAGAAAATCCAAATTTTTGGCAATCTGTGAGCCGATTGTGGAAAATTGGTCGCATTGAGCAGGATTATTGGAAATCAATGACCGCTGATATTTCTGATTCCATTGAGAATACACGACTTTTTAACACTCACCAAGCAGTCCGTCTCCGATTGTACAAAGCCGCACTTGACCGGCTTGGCCCGGGACAGGCCCTGGCTGATACCCTGTTTAAACTCGATGAAGCGTGGTTGGAAAAGCGTGTTGGTTCCACGTTTCAATTTCCCGGAGAAAAGGTCGCGAAAATAGTGGCAACAGGTGTCATATTTTCGACGACCCATTGACTTCCGCATTTCCCCGGTATAAAAGCATGTGATCTTTTGCACAATGTGTTGAATTGGTATGCGACGTTGTGTTTTTTTCATCATCAGGAGGAGTACACTATGAATATTCTGATTTTCGGCCCTAACGGCTCCGGTAAAGGTACCCAGGGAACCCTGGCCAAAGACAAGTATGGTCTGGATCACATCGAGTCCGGTGCTATTTTCCGGAAACACATTGGTGGCGGTACCGAACTCGGCATGAAAGCCAAAGAATTCATCAACAAGGGCGAACTCGTTCCTGATGATATCACCATCCCGATGGTGTTGGATGTGTTGTCCAACTCCAAAAACGGTTGGTTGCTTGATGGGTTCCCCCGCTCTTTGGTTCAGGGCGAAAAATTGTGGGAAGCCCTTCAGAAAGATGGTGAAAAGCTTGACTATGTGATCGAAATCAAATTGCCACGTGAAATCGCCAAGGCCCGTATCATGGGTCGTCGTCTGTGTGAAAACAACCCGAATCATCCGAACAACGTGGGTATTCCGGTTATTGCTCCTGACGGTGACAAGTGCCGTGTCTGTGGTGGCGCATTGTCCGCTCGTGAAGACGATCAGGACGAAGCTGCAATCGATGTCCGTCATAACATTTATTATGATGAAACGACCGGCACCATGGCTGCCTGCAATTTCTACAAGAATATGACAGACGGTGGTTTCAAATTCATCGAACTGAATGGAGAAGACTCCATTGACGCCATCAAGGATTACCTGATGAGCCAGCTCGTATAGTTTTATTCTACAATTAATAAAAGGCCTCTTCCATTGTTGTGGAAGAGGCTTTTTCTTTTGCATCGACTGTGTCTTTGCCAAATGAAGCTGTTTTCGTACAAGAGACTGGTGGACGGAGCGTTGTACATTGAGTGTACCATGTCGTAAAACCATCTTTATGGCGGGACAACAACGGAAAAAAGGGAAGGACCATCAGGTCCTTCCCTTTTAGGTATTGAATGGAATAGAAGCTATGCTTCGCTTGTTTCCTGAGCACTCGGGCCAAATCCCAACAGGATCGGGCTTGCCACGAAGACGGAGGAATATGTTCCGACGCCGACGCCGATGAGCAGGGCCAAGGCAAAGTCATGGATAACACTACCGCCCAAAACGAACAGACAAAAGACAACCAACAAGGTTGTGACAGAGGTCATGATTGTCCGGGACAGGGTTTGGTTGACTGCGGTGTTGATAACCGCGGCAAAGGTGGTGTTGCCTTTACGGGCGTTGTTGTTTTCACGGATACGGTCAAACACGATAATGGTATCGTTGAGCGAATATCCGATAATAGTCAACAAAGCCGCAATGATGGTCAGGTCGAACTCCTTGCCGAGTATGGAGAATATGCCGATCGTAATGATAACGTCATGAATGAGTGCGGCAACGGCTCCGAGGGCGTAGTTCAGTTTGAGATACCAGCAAAGGGCAACGGTAATAATCAGGGCTGCGATAATCAGCCAGCCCATTTCCAAGCCAAGGAGCCCGATGCCGTAGACACCGAATCCAAGGGCTGCGGCCATGACTCCGGCAATAGTCCACCGCTGTTCGAACCGGCCGGAGATGTACACGGCAATGAGGAGCACTGCGTAAAACAGGGCTTCCAATGCTTTGGTACGCAAATCCGCTCCGACTTTTGGACCGACCATTTCAAGACGTTGAATCTCGAAATGCGCTCCATCCAGATTGTCAGACAATGCCGTGGTCACCCGACTTCGGACATCTTCCGAAGTGATGTTGGAGCTGGAGGTACGAATGAGGTATTCATGATCCCCGTCCAGTCCAAGTGTCTGGACGACAAGGCCGGGCAGTTCAACTCCCCTGACTGCGTCCTTGACCATTTCAACGTCTGTTGTTTTATCGATCTTCACTTGAACGATCATGCCGCCAGCAAAGTCGATACCGTATTTGGGGCCTCCCTTGATGAGAAGAGAGGCAACACCGGCCAGGATGATGATTGCCGAAAGAATAAAGGCAAATTTCCTGAGTCCGATGAAATCAATTTTTGTATCAGGTTTGATTATTTGAAGTCCCATTGTCTTCCCCTTAGATGCTCAGCTTGGCGCTATCGGAACGGCTCTTCAAGTACAGCTCGAACAAAATGCGCGATACGAAAATCGCCGTGAACATAGATGTAATGATACCCAGGGTCAGCGTGACTGCAAAGCCGCGAACAGGTCCGGTACCGAACTGATACAGAATCACAGCTGCGATAACGGTCGTCACGTTGGCATCAAGAATGGTCAGGGTCGCCCTGCCATATCCCTCAGCAACAGCCTGTGATGCGGAAAGTCCGCGTCGCAGTTCTTCTCGAATACGTTCGAAAATGATGACGTTTGCATCCACAGCCATACCGATCGTCAAAATGATACCGGCAATACCTGGCAAGGTCAGTGTGGCACCGAATGCCGCCAAACCTGCCAAAATGAGCATGATGTTCAGGCAGAGCACGATATCCGCGACAAGCCCGGCAAAGCTGTAATAGATCACCATGAAACCGAGCACCATGGCCATGCCGATGAAAGCAGACATAACGCCGTTGTCAATGGATTCCTGTCCCAGGGACGGGCCGACACTGCGCTGTTCCAGAATTTCAACCGGAGCTGGCAGAGAACCGGCACGAAGCACAACCGCAAGGTCACGAGCTTCTTCCCGGTTGAATTGACCGGTGATCGATGCGCGGCCACCGGAAATGCGTTCCTGAATCACTGGTGCTGAATAAACTTTGCCATCCAGAACAATGGCCATCCGTTTGTTCACATTTTCTGTGGTCAGATTGGTGAAGATGGCACCGCCCCGCGCATTGAATGTGATAGCGACATACGGCGAATTCCAATTGTCGAGTTGGACTTTGGCATCCGTTACATATTCACCAGTCAGGACAGCGTCCCGTTTCAGGACGATGGGAGATTCGGCATATTGGCCATTGGGCAATTTCTTGAGCAGGACCGCCAGTTCACGACCGGGTGCCAGAATTCCCTGTTGGGCTTTGGCAACGTCGGCGGCATCGTCCACCATTTTGAATTCGAGGTGGGCGGTCTGACCAATGATTTTGATGGCGCGTTCAGGATCTTGCAAACCGGGCAACTGCACCTGAATGCGGTTGTCTTGCTGCCTGCGAATATCCGGTTCGGCGACACCAAACTGGTCAATTCTGTTACGGATGGTTTTGATGGCCTGCTCCATGGTCAGCTTCTCAATATCCTTTCGATATTGAGGAGAGATGGTAAGGACATACTTTTCCTTGCCGCCGTCCATGAGATGCGTGTTTTCAATCGCGAATTGCGTGTACTTGTTGATGACGTCTTCAAAAGCGTCTTTCTGTTCACTTTTGAGCAGCACGACTTCGATTTGCGATTCATTCAAAACGTTGGGGCGCAAAACAAAAATTTCTTTGTCGCGAGCTACGGCTTTGAGGTCGTCGCCGAGTCGGGCGAGGTTGTTATCCATGGCGGTATCCATATCCACTCCAAGAGTGAGGTTGATACCACCTTTGAGGTCAAGGCCGAGGTTGACGGAGTCGCCCGGCAGAATCTTGCCAATTGCCGAGTCCTTGACGCCTGGTATGGACGGCAGCATGTACGCCAGTCCAAGCACCAGAACGACGAGGGCCGCAATGGCTCTCCAACGCAAACTTTGCATGAAAACTCCCTTAATACGAACTATTTGCACCCTCTTTGCACGACCCTGACGATAAACGCAAGTACGGACCGGGCCACGGATTTCCGTGGTCCGATCCGTTTGGGTGTGTCAAAGAATGGTTGCAAAAACCTACTTTTTGCCAGCAGCTGGTGCGCCACCGTCTTTGTCAGCGACGAATCCGCGTTTGATGACGACGTTGACGTCGGGGGCAATCTCAATGGTGAGGTTGTCGCCGTCAATGTCTACGATGGAACCGCGAATGCCGCCGTTGGTCCATACTTTGTCGCCTTTTTTGAGGGCTTCAAGCATGGCCCTATGGGTTTTCTGCTTTTTTTGCTGAGGGCGAATAAGCAGGAAGTAGAAAATGGCGAACATAAGGACCAGCATGGGCAGTGGACCGCCGAGAATGCTGCCCAGACCGCCTGCCTCGCCACCGCCCGCAGGCGGAGCCATGGCATAGGCTACGGAATCGAAGAACATAGGTTCCTCCAGAAAAGGTTAATATTGTTGCAGTGTTTTGAACTGTCTAGCAGGGAACATACAGGTTGCCGTATGGCCGATGCGAGAACGGTCGAATCTTGACAAAGTTCTCACTCATAATTTCCGTGCTGTCCAGCTTCAATTCGTTGGCGTAATCTGTAACCAGATCTTGAATAATATTCAAATCTTCTGAGTTCACGGGTTGAGCATTCAGCCCTGGACCGAGTTGGTTCTCGTGAACAGTCCCGCGAACATAGATTACACCGCCATGCATTCCTGTCCCGAGACTTCGTCCCGCTACAGGCGCATCAGACTTATCAGAAAACATGCCCAAGAGCAAAATAATTCCGCCAGCCATATATTCTCCGAGAAAGTCTCCGGCCTTGCCGCCCACAACAATTTTCGGCTGTTGATCCAGATAGGCTTTCATATGGATACCAACGCGGTAGCCGACATCGCCCTTGATGAATATTTCGCCGCCACGCATGGCATATCCGATCACATCACCGGCAATGCCTTCGATAATCACACGGCCATTATCCATGGTGTTGCCAACGCCATCCTGTGCGTTGTTATGGATACGAATTTTCGGCCCACGCATGAACGCGCCCAAATCCTGGCCCGGTACGCCGTAGACGTCGAATGTCAGGTCGCCTTCCAATGCTGTCGCAATATACCGCTGCCCATTGCATTCCTTGAGGGTGAAATCCGTCACCCCTTCATTGATAAGCTGCCGTATCTTTTCGTTGAATTCTTTATAATAAGTCCGCCCTGCTGTCAGGGTCACCTTTTTTTTGTTGGGTGTCATTTAATCCTCCAGATCCACGATGACAGGTTCACCGGCCTTGGGCATCCAGACTCTGTCCAGATCGGGGCAAACGTCACGCACGGCGGATTCTTCGGATGACATGAAGACCATATCATCCTTTTCCGCAACCAGCAGAGGGCGTAACTTGATGCGATCGTTCAACCCCATGAGACGGGTATTGTCAGCCACCAAAATGGCAAACGGGCCGTTGAGCATTCCGGGACCATAGGTAGCCCGAAGTGCGGTGTACAATTCCTTGTCCTCGTCATCCATACGTTCGATTTCATCCCAGAATGGCGGCGCAAAGCATTTGGCGGTCATTTCCCATGACAAACCGTGTTTGCGAATGAGCATATCCAATTCATAGGCCACGACTTCCGTATCCGTCATCATGGTACACAGATAATCGTGTTCACACAGATATCGGCGATTGATACCGTATGACGAGATTTCGCCGTTGTGGACAATGGACCAGTTCAGGATGGTGAACGGATGCGCTCCGCCCCACCAACCCGGCGTATTGGTCGGGAATCGGTTATGTCCGGTCCAGATGTATGCCGAGTATTCGTCAAGACGAAAAAATTCCGCAATATCTTCTGGAAATCCAACGCCTTTGAATGCGCCCATGTTTTTACCGCTTGAAACGACAAACGCACCGGGAACAACGGTGTTGATTTTCATGACGACTGCCACGATGTAGTCTTCTTCGGGCAGTTCCCAGAATTCATTGTCCGGTTTTTCGGGAACAGTCACAAAATACCGATTGAACTTTGGCGGATTGGGAATCGCCAGCGTCCGTCGGGTTGGAATGGGTTCATAATAATGCAGATCAAAGTATTTCTTGATCATTTCTTCGGAACCCTTGATTGCGCCGTCGTCATCACACATCATGTGAAAGCAGTATTTATCCGCATGGTCGGGGTAAATGCCGTAGGCGGCGAATCCACCACCGAGGCCATTTCCACGATCGTGCATACAGGCCATGGCCTGAATGGGCATTTCGCCCGGGATCGAGCCGCGTTTCTTGTGAATGACGCCGAATATTCCGCAACCGGAGATATCCTTTTCAAAATCATAATATTTATCAGGGGCTTTCATATAATCCTCTCAAAAAAACAAGACTTACGCTTCAGGGTTCCAGGTTTCCCGAAAGAAATCATCCGGCCACATCAGGACATCGGGTTCGCCGGACAGCAATTGTTTTTTGGTCTCTTCCGGAATGGGCATCTGGAATTTGACAAACGCCGTGTACATGCCAGCCATATCGATATCGCCGACCAGGACGTATCCCACCAGATGATCGTTGTGAAAAACCAATTTGCGATAGCTCTTTTTCTTTTCATCCAATGTGACGGCGGACGTATAGGCTGTGTCATCTTCAGGTGGATTGACCGTTCCAACGGAGATGGTAGGCAGACCGTAAAAGGAGATGGAATTCATGGCGAGTGAACCTTTGAATTCGATATCAGTGCCTGTCATGTTTTTCCCGGCGCAAAAACCCTGATTATACGCGTTTGTCCAAATGGGAATGACGCGATCGTCGCCAAACAGCAGGTCTTTGGCTTGGGCCACATCACCAGCGGCAAAAATGCCCTCTGCGGTGGTGCGCATGTGGTCATCCACATGAATCCCTCGATCCACTTCGATACCGGCGTCCTTGGCCAATCCATAGTTCGGTACAACGCCAATGGCGATAACCACCACGTCGGTTTGCAAAAAGTTGCCATCAGTCAGATGAACGCCTTTAAGCAGCCCATCCGCATCTCGTTGAATTTCTTTTGCCGACACGCCACAGCGGACATTGAGACCGACTTCCTCAAGTCTTTTCCCGGCAAGTGAAGCGGCATTTTCATCAAACGCGAGGCTCAATATGCGCGGAGACAGTTCCAGAATCGTGACGTCAACACCACGATCAAACAGGGATTCACCGGCTTTCAACCCGATAAGTCCTCCACCGATGACCACGGCTCTTTTTATCTTTTGGGCTTTGGAAATCAGTGTCTGAGCGTGTGCCAAATTGGTGAAATTATAGACATCTGATCCGTCAGAACCAGGAATGGGCGGTGTAAAAGGAAGTCCCCCCGTGGCAATGAGCAGATTTTCAAAAGCAATGGTTTCGCCTGCGTCCGTGGTGACGGTCTTGTTCTCTGGATCAATGGCGGTCACCGTTGTTCCGAGTTTAAGCGAGACATTGCTTTTTTTATAGAATTCCTGCGGTCGCAAGGTCAGCCGGTCCGGACCAATTTTCCCTGCCAGAAGATAGGAAATGAGCGGACGGCCATACGCTGGAGCGTCTTCGGCTCCGATAATCAGAATTTCATTGTCGGCATCTACCCTGCGGATGCCTTCGATGGCACCGATGGAAGCGATGCCGTTGCCGATGATGACGTATTTCATGCTCGCTTCCTACCTTTCCTCAAATTTCAATGCCTGGTTGGGACACGCCTGAACACAGGCTGGCCCTTCTTCCCGGCCTTCGCACAAGTCACATTTGACGATCTTGTTTTCCAGTGGATGCCGTCGAATAGCCCCATATGGACAGGCCATCAAACACGACCAGCAGCCCACGCATTTATTGCGATCGTATACGGTCCGGCCTGTTTCGGGGTCTTTGTACAATCCACCGGAAATGCACGCCGCCACACAGGACGGCTCATCACAGTGACGGCAACTGATGGCCACACAGGTGTCCCCTTTTTCAAAGACTTTTTTGCAGGGGGACAAACCGTCTGAGGCCTGCTCTTCTCGAAAAGCCACGATCAGGTCCTTAGACTTCGAGTGCGCCGTGATACAGGCCAACTCGCACAAATGACACCCAATACAGAAATCTTTATCAGGATAGACTCTTTTCATAATATCCTCCGCTTACCGACCGGCGTGCTTGATGCCGAGAATGTCGAGTTCCGTCTCGGAAAGACCGACGCCTCGCAGTTTGTCACGGTTGCCTCGCAGTGATTCAATGGAGTTCAATCCCATGCCGCCAAGCATTTCCTCGATTTCGTGGCCCCAGGCCCGGATCAGATTTGTCAGCTTTTTTGCCGCAATATCGGGATTTTGCCGTTTGGACAGTTTGGGATCGTTTGTCGCGATACCCCAGGGACATTTGCCGGTATAACAGCGACCGCAAATGGTGCATCCGACCGCGATCAGCGTGGCTGTTCCGATATAGACCGCATCCGCGCCGAGAGCGATGGCCTTGACCACGTCGCCGGAACACCGGATGCCACCGGCCGCCACGATCGAAACATTGTTCCGAATACCTTCGTCACGAAGTCGCTGATCGACTTGGGCCAGAGCGAGTTCAATGGGAATGCCCACGTTGTCGCGGATCATGGCTGGTGCCGCGCCCGTCCCGCCGCGCATACCATCAACAGTGATGATGTCTGCCCCAGCTCGGGCAATACCTGAAGCAATGGCGGCAACATTATGAACCGCCGCGATCTTGACCGAAATTGGCACCTTGTATTCAGATGCTTCTTTCAATGCGTAAATCAGCTGAAGCAGGTCTTCAATGGAATAAATATCGTGATGTGGGGCTGGTGAAATTGCGTCCGAACCAATGGGAACCATTCGAGTTTCAGACACCATGTCATTAATTTTTTCACCCGGCAAATGCCCGCCGATCCCCGGCTTTGCCCCTTGGCCAACCTTGATTTCAATACCGGCACCGGCTTTGAGGTAGTCGAGGTGAACGCCGAAACGTCCAGATGCGACCTGCACGATCGTATTCTTGCCATATTTATATAAGGACTTGTGCAGCCCCCCTTCTCCGGTGTTGTAAGCAGTCCCTGTTTCGGTGGCCGCACGGGCCATGGCGCGGTGCAGATTGAAGTTGATAGCCCCAAAACTCATGGCAGCGAACATGATCGGAATGTCCAATTCAAGCTGCGGTGTAAGTTTGGTGTTGAGCTTGGGCTTGCCGGTTTTTTTATCCGTTGAGATGTCCAGCTTTCTGGGCTTGGCACCCAGAAATGTCTTGAGTTCCATCGGTTCTCGCAGCGGGTCAATCGAAGGATTGGTTACCTGGCTTGCATCCAGTAACATACGGTCCCAATAGACCGGGATATCCACAGGGGACCCCATTCCAGCCAACAAGACGCCGCCGGTGTCAGCCTGTTTGTAAATGTTTTGCAAAAACACTGGCCGCCACAGGTTGTTTGTCCTGAAGTCTGAGCGTTTATTGACAATATTCAGGGCCGCTGTCGGGCACAACGCTTCACATCGATGGCACCCGACACATTTGGTATTGTCATGCATGACCTTTTGTCGGGTTTCATCCCAATAATGCGCTTCATACGAGCATTGTCGGACACAGACTTTGCAATTGATGCACAGGTCCTTATCCCGTTCAATACTAAATTCATGATAGTTCTTGTTGATAGGCTGAAAAAGCAAAACTGACACCTCTTTGCGTTTTTGCCAAAAAAGTCATTCTGCGAACTGGCTGACTTGAAGTTGGCTTCGAACTTTTCACAATTCAGGGAAATCAAAGCTTCCTCTGAAGATAAAATATAAAACCACATGCGGTGCTTGTCTGTCAAGAAAAGAGTCAACTAACTGTTTTTATTGTGTTTGTATATAATTGGTAAAGACGAAACCATATTGTCAAGGTGTGAAATTGAGTCTTTTGCTGAAAATTGTTATTTCAAAATGAGCTCTTCCTTGCTCTGCTTGACTTTTTACGGATCTCTTCATAATAAGACAGGCATGAACACATCCAAAAACCGTCTGCGCTTTTTCTTTTTTATGGATTTTCGCTTTTTTAGCGGCGCCTACGGTCTTGGAGTGTCTGTATAATATCATAAAGATATACCACATCACAAACAAGGGCCGTAGGCGATAAGCTTACGGCCCTTATTTGTTGAGTGTCGTGGGTTTAGAACCTGGTCCCAAACACTGAGGGGCATCATCATGATGTTGGGTTTTGGCAGTATCGAGATTGCATTGGCGTTTTGGTTGAGTATAGGCGCAACCGTGTTGTGTGTTGTTTACGGAATTGTCAATTGGAACAATTCTGGCGATTCGACCAAAGTGGTCACTCCCGGGGAGGATACATAGATGGAAGGGAAAATCCTCGGGATTATCGTGTATTTGTGTGTTGTTTTTTTTCTCGGATATCACGCATGGAAACGAACGAAGCAATCGACTGATTACATGCTTGCCGGGCGAGGAATGAATCCATTCGTCTTGGCCATGTCTTATGGAGCAACGTTTGTTTCCACTTCGGCCATTATTGGGTTTGGCGGTGTTTCCGGCATGTTTGGCATGTCATTACTGTGGCTCACATTTTTGACTATATTCGTCGGTATTTTCATTGCCATGGTCTTTTTTGGCAAACGGACACGTCGCATGGGATTAGCGTTGAATGCCCACACGTTCCCGGAACTTTTGGGACGACGGTATCATTCTAAATTCATTCAACAATTTTCCGGCGTTGTCATTTTTGTCTTTATCCCGGTCTATGCTGCGGCAGTCCTTATCGGGATTTCTCGAATGCTTGAAGTCGCTTTTCCTGCGGTGAGCTACGGCGCATGGTTACTCATCGTGACCGCCATCGTCGCCATGTATGTGATTACCGGCGGACTCAAGGCTGTCATGTATACGGATGCCTTTCAGGGGACCATCATGGCCGCGATGATGCTTATTCTGATGGTGACCACCTACTCGATTCTCGGAGGGGTGACCGAAGCCCATCAGGCTTTGACCGATATGATCCATCTTATTCCGACAAAATTGCAACACGGCGGACTGGTGGGGTGGACAACTGGACCGCATCTGCAATCGCCCATTGGACTCACCATCTATACAACGATTATCTATGGCGTTGGCATTGGTGTTTTGGCCCAGCCCCAATTGGCCATTCGATTCATGACTGTGCCGTCTGACAGGGAACTCAATCGGGCGGTGGCGATCGGTGGCGTGTTTATTCTTCTGATGACCGGGGTCGCATTTCTTGCCGGTGCATTGTCCAACGTGGTCTTTTTTAATGAATATGGGAAGACATCCCTTGCCATGGCTGGCGGGAACTTTGACAAGATCATTCCTTTATATATTGATAAGATCATGCCGGGTTGGTTCTCAGGACTCTTCCTGGTTGCCATGTTCGCGGCAGCAATGTCCACGATGAGTTCCCAGTATCATGTCGGGGGAACCTCGCTTTCCCGCGATTTTCTGGAACAACATGTCGCCATTGGCAATAGTGGTTCGTCCATGAAACTCAATCGATTGGGAGTGACTGTAGCGGTTATTGCCACGTTGGTCTGGGCCTGGTTGCTTCCAGGCGGCGTCATTGCCCGTGCCACCGCTTTTTTCTTCGGCCTGTGCGCGGCATCCTTTCTGCCCATCTATCTTTTGGGCTTGTATTGGAAAGGAATGACGAAAATCGCTGCCAAAATCTCCATGGTTGGAGGCTTCATTTTTTCGATGTTCTGGCTTTTGTTCATTCATCTCAAGGAAGCAGGGCCTATCGGACTGTGTCAGGCTTTGACCGGACAGGTTACTTTGGTCGCAAATGCTCCAAGTGGTTCATGGGTGTGGCTGCTGCAATGGGTTGATCCCAATGTCGTGGCTTTGCCAGTGTCACTTGCCTTGGCCATAGGTATCAGTCTTGTGACCCGACGGATGGAACAAAAGCATCTTGATCTCTGTTGGAAAGGATTGCGTTAACATCTGAATAGTAAAAAAAGGAATTGGGTGTCGGCACAATCAATCCGGCACCCTTTTTTTATGAGTAATTGACAGCCGCGCGCATTCCGCACATAAAAAAACATTCACGAACAAAAGGATTGGAAAAAAACATGAAAAAGATCGATGTCAACGTCAAATTCCTGCACCCCGTCTGGGATGAAAACACACTTGCTTACGCAACCGAATATTCCGCCGGACTCGACCTGCGCGCCTGCCTTGAAACCGAAGAGCTTGAAATCGGCCCCGGTGAAAAGGCCGCCATTCCCGCCGGTGTCGCCATAGAGATTCGCGAACCGAGTATTGCCGGATATGTTTTTTCCCGGAGCGGTCTCGGCACCAAGGACGGCTTGACCGTCAGCCAGGGCGTGGGAGTCATTGATCCTGATTATCGTGGAGAAATCAAGGTTTCCCTGCTCAACACCTCGGACAAGGTGCGACGAATCAAGCGCGGACAGCGCATCGCACAGTTGGTGTTCATGCCCATTTTCCAGGCGACCCTTTTCCCTGTTGACGAACTCGGCGACACGGATAGAGGAGCTGGAGGATTCGGGTCTACAGGAAAAAATTAATCCATATCGAGCAAAATAATGAGTTGTACATTCGACGAAATAGTCAAAAAGGAAAACGCCCTTCTCTGTCACACCTATGGCCGGTATCCTCTGGCCCTGTCCAAGGCCAAGGATTGCAGGTTGTATGATTTGGACGGCAATGAATATCGTGATTTTCTTGCCGGGATTGCGGTATGCAGTCTTGGCCACAGTCGTGAAGATTTGGCCGAAGTCATGGCTGAACAGGCCAAAAAAATGGTCCATGTTTCCAATCTGTTCTACCAGGAGCCACAGCTTGAGCTGGCTGAAAAGTTGTTAGGCACCTGCGCTGCCGACAAGGTCTTTTTTTGTAATTCCGGAGCAGAAGCGAATGAAGGCGCCATCAAGTTGGCACGGAAGTACCTGCGAACAGTCAAAAATGAAGATCGGTATGAAATCATCACATTAGAACGGTCCTTCCATGGTCGGACACTGTCCACGCTCACAGCAACGGGACAGACTGGCCCTATCAAGGACGGATTTTCTCCCCTGCCTGAAGGTTTCATTACGGTTCCTTTTGCCAATATGAACGCCTTGCGCGGAGCCATCGGTTCCCACACGGCGGCCATCATGTTGGAAATGGTTCAGGGCGAAGGTGGCGTCCGTCCCTTGCCCGCCGACTATGTCAATGAAGTTGTCCAGTTGTGCAAGGAAAACGGTATCCTTCTTATCGTGGATGAAGTCCAGACCGGCGTGTGTCGGACCGGACGGATGTGGGCGCATCAGCATTACAATATCACGCCTGACATTTTCACGTCAGCCAAGGCTTTGGCCAATGGATTGCCCATGGGGGCCGTGCTCTGCACTGATGAAGTTGCCAAGGGATTCACGCCTGGTTCTCACGCGACCACTTTTGGTGGAGGAGCGGTTGTTTCCGCAGTGGCCTCCAAGGTGCTGGATATCATGCTTGAAGAAAAAATGGCGGAACGAGCATGGGAAATGGGGACATTTGCGGCTGAAGAGGCGCAGAAGATTCAAGCAAAACATCCTGATAAAATCGCGGGAACTCGCGGTCTTGGATTGCTGTTCGGCATTGAATTGACTTTCCCTGGAGCCGAAGTATGGAAAGCGTTGCTTGACCAAAAAATGGTCTGCAATTTGACTCAGGGGAACATCCTGCGGCTGGTTCCGCCGCTTACCATCACCAAAGACGACATCAGAGCCTTCATGGACGTTTTGGATGGCATTTTGCAGTCCGTCACAATCCAGTCGGCTTGACCACCCTCTGTCGAGGGAGTAGCTTCGCACGAACGATAGATCGTCTTATGAAAAGCACATGCAGCCAGTGGCATTTCACGGGCATCAGCGAAATTGCTGAAATGTTTTTTTAAAAGACTTCAACACTCTATAGCATCAACAAGGCCGGGACATGATTCCCGGCCTTGCCGTATACAATCACTGGAGATACACGACATGTCTACCCTTTTAAAAGTTGCATTGACAGTCACTGAAGAACAGGCCGACGAAGCCGAAGGATTTATTTCCACAAAAATTTCACAAGGATGGGAAGAATCCACGACTGAGGCTGGACATCGAATGACCCTGTATCTAGAGGACCACTCTCTTGGCAGGCAGGTCGCCCAGGAATTTCAGACACAATTCCCGGAAGCCACCGTTGCCTGCTCGGAAGAAGAATCACAGAATTGGGTTGACACCTGGAAGGAATTTTTTACCCCGGTTGTGTGTGGTGACACATTCAAGATCTTTCCCCCGTGGCTCAGCGAAAAAGAACAAAACGGTGTGACCCATATCGTCATTGAACCCAAAATGGCTTTCGGAACAGGGCACCACCCCACCACGTCTTTGTGCCTTGGCACCATCGGTACATTGGCGAAAAAAAAGATGATCCATCCGGGACAGACGTTTCTTGATCTCGGGACTGGCTCAGGCATCCTGTCCATCGGGTTGGCCAAGGCTGGGTTGACTGGTTTGGGATTGGACTATGATCCGCTTGCCATTCCTTGTGCCATTGAAAACTTGGAAAATAACGACGTTGCAGATGCCGTGGAAATGGCGGTAGGCACACTCGATTGTCTGGATGAAAAACGACAATTCGATTTGATCGTCGCGAATATTTTATCTGGCCCGCTTATTGACATGGCCCCGAATATCCTGCCCCATATAGCACCAGGCGGGACACTCATCCTGTCTGGAATACTTGCCGAAAAACAATCGGATGCGGTTTCGGAAGTTTATGATCGACGCGGCATAGGTCTGCCGACACGCTTTGTGGACGGAGAATGGGTCTGCCTTGTGTGGAAAAATATCACGAGATAACAACCATGTCGCACGCCAAGATGATTCTGGGAATGTACGAGGCCATGCGAACCGCGCTTGGCGACAGTCATTGGTGGCCGGGCGAAACGCCTTTTGAGATTTCCATTGGTGCCATTTTGACCCAAAATACGAACTGGACAAATGTTGAAAAGGCGATAGACACTCTCAAAGAAGCAGGGGTGATGTCGCCTGAGGCCATACATTCCCTGCCTATCGAGCGTTTTGCCGAATTGATTCGTCCCGCCGGATATTTCAACATCAAGGCTCGGCGTATTTTCAACTTTCTCGACTTCATGAGAGAGGAAGCAGCATATTCCTTTGAAACACTCAAGTCCTTCTCGTTGGATGACCTGCGTCCAAAAATACTGAATATTCATGGAATCGGGCCGGAAACAGCGGACGCGATTCTCTTATACGCCCTTGGATTTCCGACATTTGTCATTGATGCGTACACCGCTCGCATGGTGCTCAGACATGGCCTTGGCTTTGAAGGAATTGATTATTACGAACTGCAATCGCTTTTCATGGACGTTTTGCCGCAAGATGTGGCAGTATACAACGAGTACCATGCGCTTATTGTTCGCGTTGGCAAAAAATGGTGTAAAAAGAAACAGGGGGATTGCGGAACATGCCCCCTGCAACCGTTTCTCGAGTAATCTATCGAATGTATAAGTCTTTTTTCGTTATTTTCTTTTTACTCGTCTTGATTCCGAGTGTGGTCAACGCTCGGGATTCAGAAGAAACCCTGCACGAATCACTCATGCAGGAACATCAGCGTGCTGACGATAATGAAAAAAAAGTGCGGGAATTGACGCGTCGAGCCGGTCAGATTTCGACCCGTATTTCGGGTGTTGAACATGATATCAAATTCCTTCAACGAAAAATACGTTTGCAGGAGACCGCGCTGGAAGCGATCAGAAAAGAGGAACACAAGGCCAGAAAAGACTATTTTGTCCTTGAAGCGCAAAAAAAACAGATTTCCTTTGAACTGTCTGGCCTGATGCACACATTGTGGCCCATCCATCTCCACTCTGCGCAGGGACGTTTCGACGGAGTGGAAAATTGGGCCATGTTTGATCGACGGTTCAACTGGTTGGCAAAAATATACGGTGCGACCAGTGACAAGCTGGATGAAGCTCGCCAAAATGCCGAACACATTGCAGAAAATCTTGAACATCAACAACTCTTGGAAGTCGAGGCTGAAAAACAACTCGCCAGCATCAATAAAAGCAAGGACAGGTTGCTGAAAAACACCTATGCGCTTCGGAAAAATCTGCGGAAAATTCGCAAACAGCGGCAGGATACCGAATCTGAATTGACAGATATTCTTTCAACGATTGAAACATTGAAATATCAGCTGCAATCCCAGAAAACCAAACGATTTTCCGTCTATAAAAGGACACTCCCCTGGCCTGTGCAAGGGCGTTTGGTCTCACGGTTCAACCTGCGGGCAACCCCCCCTATTCGAGGCTTGGGAATCAAGACCTCAGATGGAGCCAACGTTCAGTCCATTTTTTGGGGGAAAGTCGTGCATAATGACACGCTTCGGGGTTTTGGTCATGTGATTATTGTATATCACGGGTATGATTACTATAGTCTTTATGCATATTTATCTGATACGTTTGTTAGAAATGGGCAAGAAGTGGAAAAAGATGAACCCTTGGGGAAAGTCGGTTATTATCCCAAGGCCGATGGGCCGGGATTGTATTTTGAATTGCGTTTTCATCAAAAACCAATTAATCCAAGAAATTGGTTAACCGCTTCATAATGATAGAGGGTTATCCATTTAATATTTAGGACTCCGTTTTTCGGGAGGCTTTCATGCGCGTCACGCTTTGGATCGTTACTTTTTTTCTTCTTTTCACCATGACTATCGCTCCTGCCCCGACCATGGCAGGCCGGGATAACCATTTTGAATCGCTCAAACGGTTTTCCCAGATTTTGGATTTGGTGGAAGGAAATTATGTCAAGCCAATCACTAAAAAAGAACTCATCGACAATTCCATCAAGGGAATGATTGAGCAGCTCGACCCTCATTCCGCGTATCTTTCTGCCGAAGATTTCAAAGAAATGCAGGTTGAAACAGCTGGCAAATTCAGTGGAATCGGTATCGAGATAAGTCAGGATCAAGGACGAATAATTGTCGTTTCTCCAATTGAGGACACTCCGGCATACAAGGCGGGATTGTTGGCGGGAGACATTATCCTTGAAATCAATGAAGAGCCGACACAAGGCATGACGTTGATGGATGCTGTCAAACGGATTCGTGGAGAAAAAGGCACGATCGTCACGCTGCTTATTTTGCACAAGGAATCCAACAAGCCCGTGGAAGTTCCCATTACACGCGGCACGATTCCCATCGTGAACGTCAAGACTCAGTCTCTTGAAGACGGGTATCTCTATTTGCGATTAACGAAATTTCAGGAGTCCTCAACGCGGAACCTTCGTGAAGAAATTGAAAAATATCAGAAAACACACACCCTCAAGGGCATTGTTTTTGATTTGAGAAATAATCCGGGCGGCTTGCTTGGACAGGCCGTTTCCGTGGCTGACACCTTTATTGAAGATGGCACGATCGTGTATATTCAAGGCAAAAATGAAGCCGATCGCAAAGACTTTTATGCCACAAAGAATTCCAATGAAGTCAAGGTGCCGCTGGTCACATTGATCAACGCGGGGTCTGCTTCGGCCTCTGAAATTGTGGCTGGTGCCCTTCAGGACCACAAACGCTCTCTCATCGTGGGCGAACGGTCGTTTGGCAAGGGGTCTGTGCAAACAATTATCCCCATGTCTGACGGGTCCGGCATCAAATTGACGACCGCATTGTACTACACTCCCAGTGGACGTTCCATCCAGGCCACGGGAATCGAGCCGGATTTGCGGATACCCTTCGTGATCCCCAGCACGGACGATGTGTCTGATATGCGTGATCGATTCATGGTCCGCGAGAAAGACCTGAACCGGCATCTGGAAAACGGAACAAAGTCGTCAAAAATCGGCAAGGATGCTGATGCCGAAAAAGCCAAGGAGATGCTCGCTCGAGACAACCAGCTTCGGATGGCATTGGAACTGGTCAAGAGCCTGCCCAAATTGAGAGAGATCAGATAGCCCGGAAAATTAGTATTATGGATGATCAACCTTCCGATAATACAGAAAAAAAGACCGGGTTCGGTAGATTCCTTCGGGGACTCTATCGGCCCGGTCCGCTTGTTGTCTTCTTTTCACTTGCCTTTTTTGGGCTTGTTTCTTTCGGGTATTTTCTGCTGACCGAAAAGACTCCCCCACCGCCAATTATTTCGGCTGTTTCAACAGAGGAAGACGCATCCTTTGTCCATGACGTTGAACAAACGTCAATTCCCAAAGAATTCGAAGAAGAAAGTGCGGAAATGGAAGATTTCGTCAAGCAGGCGGATTTTGCCATTTTAAAGACATTGCGAGAGCAAAAAATTTCGATGCATGATTTGGACTTGGTGGATGTGGAAGTTCGTAAAGAACGGGATCATGTTTACCATTATCAGGTTTTGCAACTTCCCCGTCTCCCTCAAAAAAACAGTTTTTTGGTCACGTTGCGGCGGTATCTTTTTGAACGCCTCCCCGACGCCATTCTGCTTGAGAAAGACGCCAATGAGCTTTGTATCCAGATTAACGGTCTTCCTACGCATCGTCTGGTTTTACGCCCTACTCCTGAAGTCATTGCTCGCCCGAATTCGCAAAAAGCGATTATGGCCATCGTCATAGACGATATTGGAGAAAATTTTGCAGTTCTCAAAGGTTTGTTGCAGCTTGATTTACCGCTGACTTTTGCCGTGTGGCCTCACGCAAGCCATACCAAGGACTCAGTTCACCTCATCACTAAGGCGCAGCATGATCTGCTTATTCATTTCCCAATGGAGCCGCGTGGATATCCAAAAGTCAAACCCGGGGATGACGCATTATTTGTCTCCATGACACCTGAACAAATTCAAAAACAGATTGCTGAAAATGTGCGACAAATTCCCGGTGCCATTGGTACAAACAACCATATGGGGTCTCGATTTACCGCGTTTTCTCCCGGTATGGAAATCGCTTTGAAAGAATTCAAGCGTCGTGGGCTGTTCTTTCTGGATAGCATGACCTCTGGGCAAAGCGTCGGACGTCAAACCGCAACCGATGTTGGTATTCCATTTTATAAACGAGATATTTTTTTAGATAATGTCAAAGACGTAAACGCGATTGTCCATCAGTTGAAAAAAACCGAACGGGTCGCCCTGCGTCGCGGATCAGCCATTGCGATCGGGCACCCATACAAGGCCACTCTTGCCGCCTTGCAAAAATGGCAGGCTGAAAAAAAATCCGCAATTCTTGTTATTCCCCTTTCCCGAATGACACCTCAATAGACATTAAGATTACAAAGAAGAATTTTTTTAAGACAAATTGGACGTTTTTGCAGATTGAACGACACTAAAACAATAATTTAAGATAGTTAACGCAGGAAGTTTATAGTCGTTTTGAAAAAATCATGAAATTTTCTAGAGATTTCTGCTTGGATTTACGGCTTTCTATTGCCTCTGGCGTCACACCCGTGTACAAAATCATTGAAGCAATTTCCCGATTTGACTGAGACAATTTCATATGTCCGGCTCGTTTTTTGCTTGTATATTGAAGGTATTCAAATTTCCGGCACCGCCGGTAAAAAAATGGCCGATTTTCGGCTTTGATGAGGCTTTTTCCAAATGAGCAAAATCCTCGAACAAGATGAAGTTGACGCACTGCTCCGGGGACTTTCCGGTGGGGATGTCGAAACAGAGACAGAGATTCCGGAGGATGAAACCGGAATCGTCGCATTTGATTTGGCAAACCAGGATAGGATCATTCGAGGAAGAATGCCTGTTCTTGAAATTGTCAACGATCGATTCGCTCGTCTATGCACGAATGCGTTGGCCAACACCATGCGCAAACGGGTAGATATCAACCCCATTTCGATCGACATGTCCAAATTCGGCGATTTCATGCGTTCCTTGCCGGTTCCGACATCTATCTCTATTTTCAAGATGGACCCGCTTCGCGGAAACGCCCTGCTGGTCGTTGACTCCCGACTGGTCTTTGCCCTGGTTGAAAATTTTTTTGGTGGTGCGGGAAGTCAACCCAAGGTTGAGGGGCGTGATTTTACCCCCATCGAACAGGCGATCGTTGAACGCGTCGTCAAAATCGCTTTGGCAAATATGGAAGAATCCTGGAAGCCGGTCCACGAAGTACATATCGAGCTGGTGCGGACCGAGGTTAATCCACAATTTGCAGCCATTGTTCCGCCGTCTGACGTTGTCATTGTCGTCACCTTTGAGGTCGAGTTGGAAAACGCCATTGGCTCCCTTATCGTGTGTCTCCCCTATGCGACCATGGAACCTATTCGTTCAAAATTGCACGCGTCTTTCCAGTCTGAACGGCTTGAAGTGGACCATGTCTGGATCAATCGATTCAAAGAACGTCTGATGGAAACGCCAGTGGAAATGGTCGTTCGCATGGGCCGAACATCCATCACAGGGCGGCAGCTGCTTTACCTTCAGGAAGGCGACATCATTCTTTTGGATACGGATGAGGATGAATTGCTTGAAGCGGAAATTGAAGGAATTCGTAAATTTCAAGGACTGCCTGGTCGAGTCAAGGGCAACAAATCTTTTCAAGTCATCAAGGAAGAGGAAATCCGTTTCTAGTTCCTTGTCTCCCAAACAGATACAGGCCGCACCATGCGGCCTTTTTTTTGTTCAATGAACGAAACAGCTTGACTTTGCGCGCTCCAATTGGTCAAATTTTGCCTTAATTTGAGAGAAGGAGCCTGTCTCATGAAAAAAATACTGTTGTCTCTGTTGGCGGTGTTGCTCTGTGCAACAACCGTTTTAGCCGGAAAATCATATACTATTTCAGTGACGCAAATTGTTGAGCATCCGTCCCTCGACGCCATGCGAAAAGGTGTTGCTGACAGACTTGAGGAAAAAGGCATTGATGCCACATTCAATGTCCATATTGCCCAGGGAAATGCAGCAACGAATGTACAAATTATCAGCCAAATCATTGGAGAACAGCCTGACTTGGTTTTGGCAATTGCCACGACGGGAGCACAGGCTGCGGCACAGAAAATTCATGATCGTCCCATCGTGTTTACCGGTGTGACCGATCCAGTGACAGCCGGTTTGGTCAAGGATCTGCAAAATTCAAATGCAACAAACGTAACCGGCATGTCGGATTTCAGTCCGATGGACAAACATGTTGCCTTGATTCAGGAAATTGTTCCGTCCACTCAGGCTATCGGTGTCATTTATAATGCAGGTGAACCGAATTCCGTGGCATCGGTGGGTGCCTTGCGAGAAAATGCGGCCAAGGCCGGGCTCACGGTCGAAGAGGCTACCATTGCGAACTCGAGCGGCGTGTATCAAGCGGCTCAAAGTTTGATCGGACGATGCGATGTCATTTATATCCCAACGGATAATACAGCCATTTCCGCCTTGGAATCCGCTATTAAAGTCTGCACACAAAATCAACTTCCCCTCATTGTTGCAGATGTAGATTCCGTCGCCCGTGGAGCTCTTGCTGCAGTGGCTGTGGATTATTATAAAATGGGACTGCAAACTGGCGATATGGTCGCCCGAATTCTTGTCGATGGGGCAGATCCTTCCAAAATGCCGGTCGAGTTCCTCAATGATCTCAATCTGCACGTGAACACGACGGCCGCAGCATCCATGGGTGTGACCATACCGGACACTGTTTTGAGTCGGGCATCCAAAATTATTGAGTAGTCTCGCATTTGCTTATTTTATCCAATAAGTATAAAAGGCGCGTTGCTCAAACGCGCCTTTTCGTTTCCTGTGGAACAGGAATATTTCTGTTTGGTTCTCGATGAATTGAGGGAAAAAAATGACAAGTTATGCTTTTTTTGGAGCCTTGGAACAAGGATTCGCCTACGGCCTGATGGTCATCGGCGTCTACCTGACATTTCGAGTACTGGACTTCCCGGATCTGACGGTCGATGGCAGCCTGCCTCTTGGGGCCGCAGTGTCTGCGGTTGCGGTCACTTCAGGCTATTCACCGCTTCTTGCGATTCTGATGGCAGCCGGAGCCGGTTTTCTCGCGGGTATGGTGACCGGGATTCTCAACACCAAATTCAAGATACTCCATCTGCTTGCGTCCATTTTGACCATGATTGCGCTGTATTCAATCAATTTGCGTATCATGGGACGTCCAAATATAGCGTTGCTGGGACAGGAAACGGTCGTTGATTGGTTCATGAAATTGACAGGGTTATCCCCCTCCTACTCCAACCCCCTTCTTTTCCTGTGCATCTGTCTGGTGATCGTTTTTATCCTCATCTGGTTCTTACACACAGAGCAGGGATTGGCTTTTTTAGCGACAGGCAACAATATGCAGATGATTACCAGTCAAGGTGTCAACACGGACACGGTCATCATTTTTGGAGTGGGATTGTCCAACGCATTGGTTGCCACCTCCGGCGCACTGGTTGCCCAGAATCAAGGAGCGGCCGATGTGAATATGGGCGTGGGAACCATCATTGCCGGTCTGGCTTCAGTCATCCTTGGTGAAACGATTTTTGGAGATAAAACCATTGGACGCGCGCTTATTGCCGCACTTCTCGGGTCTGCTCTCTATCGAATTGCCATTGGTTTAGCCCTTGGTCTCAAGCTTGGATCATTCTCAATCACACCAAGCGATTTGAATCTTATCACTGCACTCATTGTTGTTGTGGCTTTGGTCTCCCCAAGAATAAAGCGCACATTCCTCGCCAGGAGAGCCGCATGATTACCATAACAGAAATGAATAAGGCCTTTAACAAGGGCGATGTCAATGAGGTGACCGCACTGAAAAAGGTCAACCTTGAAGTGAAAGACGGTGACTTTATCACCATTATCGGTTCAAATGGTGCAGGGAAATCAACATTTCTCAATGCGTTGGCCGGATCATTCCCTATTGATTCCGGCAAAATTATTCTGGGTGAAATCGATATTACCAAATGGCCGGAATATAAACGCGCAAGCCTGATTGGTCGGGTCTTTCAAGATCCGCTGCTGGGAACCTGCGCACACGCGACGATTGAACAGAATCTGGCCTTGGCGAAAAAACGGGGAATCACCAGAGGGCTTTCCCGTGGAGTAAAAAAGTTAGATCGGGAGTTTTTCAAAGAGAAACTGTCCATACTTGGTCTGGGACTCGAAGATCGGCTCAAGGCGCAAACAGGCCTGCTTTCCGGTGGACAACGACAAGCCCTAACCATGCTCATGGCGACATTGGTCCGCCCTCGCCTGCTGCTGCTGGATGAACACACTGCCGCCCTTGATCCGAAAACCGGCAGCATGGTTCTCGAATTGACCAAAGAAATAGTCAGTTCTCAAGGGCTGACCACACTCATGGTCACGCATAACATGCAGCAGGCCATTTCCATGGGAAATCGACTCATCATGTTTCATCGTGGTGAAATCGTCGTGGATATTTGCGGCGAAGAAAAACAAAATCTCAAGGTTGAAGATCTCTTATCGCGTTTCTCGAAGTTGCGTGGTGAAGACGGGGTCTCCGACCGGATGTTGTTGAGCTAGGGGTGCTCGACACCATCTATTGGCAAGAACTGGCAGAATCTGCCAATCTAAATACACATACAAACTGACAAGACGGAGGCTATTATGGCTATCGAACAAACATTTTCCATCATTAAACCCGACGCAGTGGGTCGCGGTCTCATCGCTGAAATTCTCAAAATGATCACTGATTCAGGCCTCAAAATCAAAGGCATGAAAATGATCCACATGGATCGTGCCAAGGCTGAAGGCTTCTACGCCGTTCACAAGGAACGTCCTTTCTTCGGCGAATTAGTTGACTACATGATTTCCGGCCCTGTAGTTGTTTCTTGTCTGGAAGGTGAAAACGCCATCGAAGCATACCGTGCACTGATGGGAGCCACCAACCCTGCCGATGCGGCCGAAGGCACCATTCGTGCCGCGTATGGCCAGAACATCCAGAACAACTCCTGTCACGGTTCCGACGCTGCTGAAACTGCCAAGACAGAGATTGCCTACTTCTTCAATTCTGACGAGCTGGTGGGGTAATGCAACATTCTATCGGGTTCATAGGCGTTGGCAATATGGGGACAGCCATTCTCAAAGGGCTGACCTCGCGTGATGATATCGAACTGCATGGATTCGACCTGCATACGGACAGTCTGGTTCGGGCGAGCAAGGAATATGGATTCGTCGCGCACACAAGCGCACGGGATCTAGTCTTGTCATGCGACTACATCATTGTGGCCGTCAAGCCCCAGCACGCCGAACCCGTGCTCAAGGAAATCGTGGATGCTTTGGACACGTCCAAATGTCTCATTTCCATTTGTGCAGGACTTGCCCTGTCGCAATTCGAGCAATGGACAGAAAACCGATGTGCTGTGGTGCGGGTTATGCCCAACACTCCGGCCTTGGTGAATCAAGGCGTATCAGCTATTTGTCTGGACAACGCCAATCTGTCCAAAACGATGAAAGAATTTGTCCCTGCACTGTTTCAGGGAATCGGTCAGGTCCACGTTTTGCCGGAAAAACAATTCGATGCCTTCACCGGCGTCATTGGTTCCGGCCCGGCCTATGTCTTCTATTTTATGGAAGCAATGATCGAATCCGGTGTCGCACTCGGTCTGACTCGAGTCCAAGCGACCGAGATGGTCGAAGGGCTTTTTCTTGGTTCATCAAAATTGGCTGCCGAAAGTGATCTCCCGATCACACAACTGCGTGAAATGGTCACATCTCCTGCCGGAACAACGGTTCAAGCGCTTATGCACTTTGATCGTCAAGCCGTCAGAGGTGATATCATCGACGGAGTTTTCGAAGCCTATCACCGAAGTATCGAACTCGGTAAAAAGTAATAAAAAAAGGGACTTCAATTGAAGTCCCTTTTTTTATGCTTTTTTTCAAGTCTTAAAAAATCAATGAACAGATCCCAAGAACAGGAATAAAGACCCAGGCTGCCAAACTTCCGGTCCGGTCACACAGGGTAATAAGCCGTTGGGCCATGGCTGCATTCCAAACTTTTCCGACAGGTCCAAGGCTTGGTTTATCCTTGATCTGTCCGAAATAGACGGTTGGTCCACCCATGTGGCCGCGAAGGAGCCAAGCCGCAGTGGCCATAGGCCATCCTGCATTGGGACTTTCCATTTTCCTGGCATCATTTTTATACTGTTTTTTTGCCGACGAAATATCCAAACCGCGCCCAATTGCTGCGATCAGCATCAAATATGCGGTAATTCGTGCGGGAATCCAGGCAAGAATATCATCGGTTTTGGCAGCTCCCTGTCCGAGGTCATTGAACCTTTCCGTTCTATATCCCCACATGGAATCCATGGTGCTGACCGTTTTATAGGCCCATAGTCCTCCTGGACCCAAAAGGCAGAGATAAAACAATGGGGCCACAAATCCGTCATTAAGATTTTCACTGACAGTTTCTGCGAGCGTCTGACGGAGTGCTTCGGCATCGAGATTTCGGGTGTCCCGACTGACCAGCATGGAAACTGCGGTTCGAGCAGCGTCGAGATTGTTCGATTCGATAAGGGAAAGAGCCTTGCGGGATTCCCGGATCAGACATCCGCGAGCAAGTCCGGCATAGGCCAGATAAAGCCCGATAAGAACGCCGAGATACGGAATATTCATCAGGAGTTCGACAAGACCCCAAACTCCTGCGGCAAACAGAAAAACGGTCAGCCAACCAGCCAACCGCAAATCAAGGCCGGATGCCCGAATTGTTTTTTCGCACCATTCCAGGCCCGCGCCGATGAGTCGGACCGGATGCGGTAAATGTTTGGGATCACCAAAGAGGGTGTCAAGCATGACGGCCAGAGTGGGAATGATAAAAATGAGTGCGTATGTGGTCATGATGTATAAAAAAACCGGGAAGAGGTATTCCTCTCCCCGGCCCGTTAGAGGCTAGTTTTCAAAATAGGACCGTAGCAATGCGCTTCGTACGGGATGACGCAATTTGCGTAAGGCCTTGGCTTCGATCTGACGAATACGTTCACGGGTAACGTTGAAGAGTTTGCCGACTTCCTCAAGGGTATGATCGGATTTCTCACCGATTCCAAACCGTTTTCTGAGGACCTGCTCTTCTCGTGGTGTCAAATCGGACAGGACAGAGGCAATCTGTTCACCCAACTTGGTTGACACAACTTCTTCGGCAGGAGCGGTAGCCTTCTTGTCTTCAATGAAATCGCCCAAACTCGAATCTTCCTCGTCACCGATTGGAGTTTCAAGGGAAATAGGCTCTTTGGCAATCTTGAGGACTTTTTTGACCTTTTCAAGCGGATAGTCCATGCGCTCAGCGATCTCTTCAGGAGAAGGATCACGACCCAATTCCTGAACCAAATACCGAGATGTTCGGATCAGCTTGTTGATGGTCTCAATCATATGCACCGGGATACGAATTGTCCTGGCCTGGTCCGCGATGGCGCGGGTAATGGCCTGTCGAATCCACCAAGTTGCGTAGGTGGAGAATTTGTATCCACGCTGATATTCGAATTTATCAACCGCTTTCATCAGGCCAATATTTCCTTCCTGAATCAGATCAAGGAATTGCAGCCCGCGGTTGGTATATTTTTTGGCAATTGAGACAACCAGACGCAAGTTGGCACGGATCAATTCCTGCTTGGCCTGCAAGGCTGTCCTGTTCCCTCTTTTGATGCGCCACAGAACTTCTTCCAAGTCATGAACTGAATGGCAACATTTGTCCTGAAGACGTTTCATGATTTCCAGCTTGCCAGCCAGCATTTCCTTGAAAGAGAAAAACTCTTCAACCGTCATGCCCAACTGGTCAGCAGCGACAACAGGATTAATATCCCGATCATCGACCTGTCTGAACAATTCTTCAATTTCACTTTTGGTTTTTCCAACAGAGAGAATATAGGCGGAAAAATCTCGCTGACAATTGTGCATCTGGCGCACATAGTCATTGACCGTTTCAATGATACGATCAATGAGAGTCTTTTCCAGCTTGATATCACGCAGACGGGAAACGACTTCTTCTTTGTAATCAAGAATTTCTTTTTGAATGCCGTACACCCGTTTATCAAGACAAGCGCACTCGTCCAATTTTGCGTAAATCTTGCGTTTTTTGGTGTACAATTCTTTGACTTCGGCAAGCAGGAAAATAACTCGTTGACGCTGGTTCATTTCATCTTCGGAAGGATCGTCTTCCTCAATGGTTTTAACCACGTCTTTGAGTTTGACCCGCCCGTCTTCAAGGTCTTCCCCGACACCGATCAGTTCTTCGACAGCGACAGGGACCTCAATCAACGAGTACAGGACATCCAGTTCGCCATTTTCGATCTTTTTGGCGATAACAACTTCGCCTTCCCGATCCAAAAGTCCAACGGCTCCCATTTCACGCAGATACATGCGGACAGGATCTGTGCTGCGAGAAGCGTATTCCGCAGAATCATCATCCTTTTCGTCCAGAGCCAGTTCCTTTTCAGGATTCATCTTTTTGTGGGTCTCTTCCGAGTCCACAATAGCGATGTCCATCTGATCGAAAATGGCGTGTATTTCTTCCAACTGTTCCGGGGTGTTGTAGTCAGAAGGCAAAGCCTTGCTCAACTCCTCGTACGTCAGGAATCCTTTTTTCTTTCCTGCGGCGATCAGTGATTTGATCTGTTGGATTTCCTTAATGTTGCTCATCGTCCCTCCTGCGAGATTCCTTCAAGGCCAAGAGTTCCATTGCCCGTTTGGTGTCGCCATTCTGTTGCGCTTGACGTATGGCCTCTGTGAGCTGCCGTTTATTCATCTTTTCTTGCCCAAACTTGATTTTATTACAGATATGTTTCCATTCGTCCAGTAAATCTCGACCAGAGAGTCCATGTATTCGTACTTCTTCGCGACATCTATAAAAAAAGCCTTTTTCCTGTTCATTCAGCAAGCTTGCTACATGGCTTGGCTGCGTGTTCACGAGCTTTTCCCAAAATGTCTTTGCCCAATCAGTATGAAGAATACGATCAAATCCTCTTTTGGACAGTTCCGGGGTATAGTCCGGATACTGGATTGGAAATCGTAAAAAATACCGATCATCCGCATCGTCCTTGCCGACGGGCATACCCGTTTGCTGCTGCGTGGCTGGTTGGCGTCGTTGAGGCTGCTGTTGCCTGGTGCGTGTCGGTGGCAAAGCACCGGCATCGCGTCTGAAGTCAGCCTCCGACAGACCAAGTCCGCCAGCGAGTCGGGGCAGATAATACGCCCGCAAGGATGCATCGGACAAATCCGATAAAAACTGTTTGGCCCACGCCACAATATCTCTGGGGGCAAACGTGTCCCGCAGAGTTGTCATACAAAAATCAAGTCCGTCCGGAGCGGCATCCATGCACGCTTCGAATCCGTCCGCTCCCGTGGTTTGAAGCAGACTATCCACGTCCTCACCGTCCGGCATGAGAACAACCTTGCAGGCCACCCCTTGAAGCAAAATCATTCTGCTCGATTTCAGGGCGGCCTTGCGACCGGCTCCATCGCCGTCAAAAACCAAATCCACGCGTGAACAAAATCCTGTTAACCGTTTGACTTGATCCGGCGTCAACGCAGTGCCTAAAACACCACACGAATCCGTGTACCCGAATTGGTGCAATGAAATGACATCCATGTATCCTTCGGTCAAAATGGCCCGTTTGGATCGGGTCATTGTGGACCGCGCCAAATTCAATCCATACAAGTGGTCGCCCTTCTTGTAGATGGGTGTATCCGAACTATTCAGATACTTTGGTTCTCCCTCAGTAATTATTCTACCGCCAAAGGCAATAACCCGACCTGATAAATTTTGGATGGGGAAGATCAATCTTCCTCGGAACCTATCGTAAATATTCCCTTTATCATTTTTTGATAAAAGTCCGGCTTCAACGCCATCTTCAGGCAATCTCCCCTTTGTCTTGAGAAAATTGTCCAAACCGTGCCAATCTTCCGGGCTGTAGCCCAGACCGAATTTTTCGATCATTTCCTGGGTCATGCCCCTGTCTGCCAGATAATTTCTGGCATGTGTGCCAGCTGCCATACGCAAATTGCGCTGGAACCAGTCACTGGACTCATCGTGCATGTCCAGGAGTTTCTGTTTCCGTGCTTTTCGTTCCGCGGCATGGGGATCATGCGGCACGTTGGACAACTCGACCCCGGCTTCTGCGGCCAGTTGTTCCAGGGATTCCCGAAAATCAAGACCGTTGATACGGCCATAAAAATCAATAACATCGCCAGAGGCCTGACACCCGAAACAATAAAAAAAGCCTTCGTCATCATTGACAGACATGGAAGGCTTGGTCTCCTGATGAAAAGGACATGCCCCCATCCATCGGCCAGATACAGGTTTCAAGTCCACATAACGGCGTACAATGTCCGAAATGTTGATACGGGCCTTGACGGCCTCAACACCGCTTCTGTCCACCAACTGCCTCCAAACTCAAGCTCATTACTTGAGTTTTACTTCGGTCATACCATCTCCACCCCGATCTTCAGGTGCCAGAGTGTATTTATCTACCGCAGGATAATATTTCAAAAATTCATGTACCTCTCGCCGCAATGCGCCAGTGCCTCGACCATGGATAATCTCAAGCTTTCCGGCTCCTTTGCGCAAGGCTCCATCCAAAGCTCTGTCCAATTCGCTCAAGGCTTCGTCGGCCCGATGTCCTCTTATATCCACTTCAACCACGAGGTCATCTGGGGTGACAGGAGTCGCCTTTGGTCCCTTTGCCGGGCCCTTCTGCTTGGCTGCAACCGACCCGAGATGATCGGCTTTGACCCACATGGCGACCCCGTTGATATCCAGCTTGGCTTGTTTCTTCTTGGCATTGACTTCAAGCACAGTGCCAGACTTGTTCCACGCCAAATACGACACTTTTTGTCCTGGGACAATGTCTGCAAAGGAAAAGGTGGGAACTTTTTTTTGTTGTCCACCAAGTTCTTCAACGTCCATACGCACTTGGGCCAATTTTTTTCGTGCCTGTTTTCGACCGATTTTATCGGCTTGCCATTCTTTAATGACGTTCTGTGCACGATTTTGAATGTCGTGGAGCAACTGTGTCCGCTCTTTTTCAAACGCTATTTCCAATTTTGCCCGTTTTTGTGCGATTTTACCCCGTTCTTTTTCAATGGCGTCCAATTCATCTTCTTTCTTGACGGCCATGGCATTGAGTCGATCGAGAACCGATGTCGTATCAGAGCCATCCAAGAGCAGATATTTTTCCGCACGGGTCAAAATCTCAGGAGGCAATCCGTGTTCTTTGGCCACATCCAAGGCAATGGATGCGCCGACTTGGTCATATGCCAATTTGAACAAGGGTTTTTTTGTACCTGGATCAAACAGCACACTCGCCGCACGGACAGACGTATTGGCCATGGCATACGCCTTCAAGGCTGGAAAATGGGTCGCGGTAAACGTCGTTGTCTCTCGTTCGACCAAAGAATCAATGACAGCTTGAGCCAAGGCCGCACCTTGCGTTGGGTCGGTGCCTGCACCAAATTCGTCAAGGATGAAAAGCGACGAATGATTCACATTGTTCCACACTCGCTTCAAATACTGAATCTGTGCGGTAAATGTGGAGACATTTTCTTCAAGGCTCTGTTCATCACCCATAATGACAAAAATTTCAGACCAGAAAGGCAATCGGCTTCCTTCCGCAACAGGCACTGGCAATCCAGCAAAAGCCATGAGTCCAATCAACCCAACGGTTTTTAGACAGACAGTCTTGCCTCCGGCATTTCCGCCGCTCACGATCATGGCCTTTTGGCCGTCCAACAATTCAATACTGAGTGGCTGAACAGCATCATCAGTCAATGCCAAAAGCGGATGACGCGCCTTGATAAGGTTTGGCGAGCCTTCTTCAACGACTTCAATGGTACGCCCGTCATATGATTCGGCAAGACAGACCTTGGCCATCAGGACATCAAGGGAAACGAGTCCCTGGTATGCCTCGAAGACCTCATTAAATTCGTCTTGAACAAGTGCGGTCAGGTATTGAAGAACCTTGTATTCTTCTTCACGTTCTTCTCGTTTCAATTCCTGAAGACGGTTGTTGGTCTCCACGAGAAACATTGGCTCAAAATAGCAGGTTTCGCCGGTTTGAGAATAATCGTGAATGATGCCCTTGGTTTTATTTTTGTAATTTGCCTTGATGGGCAAGACATAGCGGTCGGATGAAATTGTCATGAATTCATCCTGCATGGCCGACCCCATATTTTCCTGAAGGACAAAATCCTTGACGCGTTTGGTACACCGCTGATGAATGGAACGGATTTCTTGACGAACAGCGAGAAGATCGGGAGAACTTTCATCCCGAATCTGCCCCTCTACATCAAGACATCGACCAATTCCCGAAACGGTTTTTTGGGGCCACGCATCGGCAAAAATGGTGTCTCTCAGTGTCTCCCAAGCCCGCTCTTTGAAACGATCCAGCGAATCCCGAGCGGTCTTCGCTTGGTCAAGTATGACCTTGAGCGCAAAAAGCGCATCTTGGTCGAGCACGGCCTGTTCTTTTTCAATATGAGGAAAAACACCGTCCATTTCAGGAAATGGGCGAATTTTGAAACCAGATTCACCGACCCATTGAGCGGCCTGTTCAAAAAGGATTCTGGCATGATGAACTTCGTCAAATGTCGAAAAAGGTTTAATTTTTTGACACGACAAAGCCCCGGGTTCTGATACAGCGAAACCGGACAGCACCCCAAGAATTTTGGGAAACTCCAATACGTGGAATGTTCTGGACTCCATCTGTGAGCCGTTTGGTTGGAAAGTTAGGAAAGCTTGGACTTGACCAGTCCGCTGGCTTTTTTGCCGTCAACTTGCCCCTTGTGGGCATTGAGGACAGCTTGCATCACCTTTCCCATATCCGCTATGGAGGACGCGCCAAGATCGGCTATTGCTTTATCAATAGCCTTCTCAAGGTCCTCATCGGACAGGGCTTGCGGAAGATAGGTCTCAAGAGCGGCAAGCTCTTCGGCTTCAACCTGAGCCAGATCATCTCGACCGGCTTTGGTGTATTGCTCGAAGGAATCCTTGCGCTGTTTGACCTGCTTGGCAATGAGATCAAGAACGACATCATCGGAAAGACTATCGGACCTTTCATCGACCATCCGGTTTTTGATAGCCGTCTTGAGATGTCTCAAGACGGCTATTTTTACCTTCGATTTAGCCTTGTAGGCCTCGATGTAGTCTTTGTCTATTTTTTGTGACAGACTCATAACTACATATTGCGCATCTTGCGCATTTTTTTAGCAAGCCTTTTCTTAGCAGCAGCTTTCTTTTTCTTCTTCTGCACGCTCGGCTTTTCGTAGTGCTGACGTTTTTTCAGCTCGGACAAGATCCCGGCTTTCTCAACCTGCTTCTTGAAGCGACGCAGGGAGATATCGAAATTGTCATTATCGTCAAAGTAAACACCCGGCAAAGTAAATCACCTCCTCGGTGAACGGCCCGTTAATTTCGTGGGCCAGCGAAATAAGAGATACTACATATACGTATCAAAACGGGATTGCAACAGATAAATGCAAAAACATCCCGTATCCTTGTCAATGACAAAGGCCTGTCGAGACTTCGGCAGGCCTTTGAGTGTCCAGAAATACGTTTTCTTATTATTGCGCTTTCTTTGCGTCACGCACGGACTGGAGGACAGTGACAGTCAGGGCAACGCCAAGAACACCAAGGACTGCGTACAGAACGCCAAAAAACACAAAGTGATCAGGCATCCACCACGGCAGGTCCTGAAAAAGTGGGCTATGAACGGTTTCACCAGGAATCATCATACGTCTATCTCCAATTATTTAACGGCATCCTTGAGGATCTTGCCAGGACGGAACTTGACAATGTTGGTAGCCGGAATCTGGATTTCGGCACCAGTGCGGGGATTACGACCCACACGAGCTTTACGTTCTTCGACAACAAATGTGCCGAAACCTGTCAGAGTCAACTTGCCATCCTTGACCAACGTCCCCTCGACGGTGTCCAGAAAAGCATTCAGAGCACGCTCTGCATTTGCTTTGGTCAGGTTCGCCTTCTCTGCGATTTTGACAACCAATTCAGCCTTTGTCATCTGTCCTTCCTCCTCAATGGAATAATTCCTTATACGTATCTGGGATAAAAGTGGTGCCAAGAAATTTTCGACAATCACACTTTGTTTCCTTCAACAACTCACCCCTTCGCCTTTAAATGAACTTTCGGCCTGTGTCCAGTCCGGTTGCTTATTTAGTACGAAAAAACCTATGTCCCATCACGGTTTCTGGGATTTTATCCCGGAGTGATTTCATTCAAAAACAGTATTTTCCCATTCAAGTCAATAGGGAAGGGCCAAATTATCGTGAAAAAACGAACTAAAGTCGTTCTGACAGGCTTGAAAACTGTTTTGGCGTCAAATTTTCAGGTCGAATTTGAGGAGAGACCCCTTCGACTTCGAACCATGATTCAATGGAATCATTCCATCGTTTTTTCAGAATGGTCGAAATTTGTTTTCTTCGTTGCTGAAACAAAAGCTTGATAAGTTCAGCCAGTTTTTTGGGATTGGCGGGCCTGTCCTCCACAGGAAGAGGCTCGAACCGCACCACAGCAGAATCAACTTTCGGTTGAGGACGAAAAACCGTGGGCGGCACCTTGAAGAGATAGGTTGTCTCACAAAAGTTATTGACCCATGCGGTTAGACCTCCGAACGCCTTGCATCCGGGTTTGGCTGTCAACCGCGTCGCGACTTCGTGTTGAACCATAAAGACCGCTCTTTCCAGGTGCGGCACTGTGCTGACAATATCCCAAATGAGCTTGGACCCGACATTATATGGCAGGTTGCCTATGATTTTGTGCGGACCGTCTTCAAGCTCCGCCCAAGGAAATTGCAAGGCATCAGTTCGAATAACGTCAAGCATCGGCCACCGGGTGGCAAGGTGTTCGGCCAAGGCGTTGTCCATTTCCAGAGCGACCAGTTTGCGGGCATTGGTTTCAACAAGAAATTCAGTCAATGCCCCCTGCCCCGGACCTATTTCTATAATAAAATCGTTTTCGCCGGGACTGATGGCGTCCACGATTTTTCGACAGATGTTTGGATCTTTCAAAAAATTCTGGCCCAGACTTTTCTTGGCCCTGTGTCTCAGTTGTTCTTCAGGCATTTCTTTTCTCCGTGTGCCATGGATAGCGGAACACCATTTGTCTGGCAACATCATTGACACCATCCGAAATCAAAACGTATGAGTCTTCGGTATCTATTTCTTTAGGAGGATTTTATGAATTTACGTCACTATGTGCGAGATATTCCAGATTACCCCAAAAAAGGGATCACTTTTTACGATATCACCCCTATTCTCAGCAATCCAGAAGCATTTAAATATGTTATGGATCAACTGTACGAAAAATACAAAGATTGCGGTGCTGACAAAATCGTGGCCGCTGATGCTCGGGGATTCATTTTTGGCGCACCTTTGGCCCTTCAGCTGGGTATTCCTTTTATTCCTGTCCGCAAACCGGGCAAACTGCCTTTCAAAAATCGCTGCGTCACCTATGATTTGGAATATGGATCAGACACCTTATGTATGCATGTCGATGCTATTGACGAAGGTGACAAGATTTTGATGATTGATGACCTGTTGGCGACCGGCGGTACTGCGGAAGGCATGGTGCAGCTCGTCAAAGAAGCTGGTGGAGAAATTGTTGGTTGCGGATTTGTCATTCAACTTGGATTCCTTGATGGCGACAAAGTCATGAAAGCAGCTGGCGTGGATCACGATTTTCTGATTGAAGTATAAGACAAGGACACATCATGACCAAAATAGGCATTATCGGCGGCAGCGGACTGGATAACCCAGATCTGATGCAGGATGCACACGACGTTGAAGTCGAAACCGCCTTTGGCGCACCGTCCGCTCCGCTTAAAGTGGGCACTATTGCCGGTAAAGAGGTTGTTCTCCTTGCCAGACATGGACGGGAACACACGATTCCCCCGACTTTTGTCAATTATCGGGCGAATATTCAGGCACTGAAAGATGCCGGATGCACCCTGATTCTCGCAACGACCGCCTGTGGTTCCCTGCGAGAGGAAATTGATCGTGGCCATTTGATCATTCTCGATCAATTCATTGATTTTACCCGGCGACGCCCTCTTTCCTTTTATGAGGAATTTGAACCGCATGGTGCAGTCCACACCGGCATGGCTGAACCGTTTGACACGAAACTGCGCGAACAACTCAACCAGACCTGTGAAGCCCTTGGCCTGACCCATCATAAAAAAGGGACAGTCATCACAGTTGAAGGTTCTCGTTTTTCCACCCGGGCGGAATCCAACATGTTCCGTATGTGGGGTGGAGACGTTCTGAACATGTCTATCGCGCCAGAATGCATCCTCGCCAATGAAGCGGGTCTTCCGTACGCAGCTGTAGCCATGTCCACGGACTACGATTGCTGGAAGACAGATGAAGCTCCAGTAACCTGGGATGAGATTCTTGAAGTCTTTCAGGGAAATGTAGAAAAAGTAACCTCCCTGCTCGTCGAAGTTATTAAAAATATACAGTAGTTTTCATGAATCAATCAAAAGAATCAGTTCTTTTTCCTCGTCCGTGCGACCTGCTCGTTCGGGCGGATATCATTGTGACACAAGATGCTGAACGACGAGTCCTGCATGACGCCGGCGTGGCGATTACGGACGGTCTCGTTGTTGCCGTCGCCGAATACCCCCATCTCGAAGCGACCTATCGCCCGACGCAGCGACTGGACATGGGCGGCAAAATGCTCATGCCCGGCCTGGTGAATGGTCATACCCATCTACCGATGACCCTTTTTCGGGGATTTGCGGACGATCTTCCGCTTATGGAATGGCTTGAAAAACATATCTGGCCAGTTGAGACGCAACTCACCGACGAACTCTTGGAAATCGGTGCGAACATCGGCTGCTGTGAATTCATCAGAACCGGCTGTACCACGTTTCTTAATGGCTATTTCAATGAATATGTCACGGGAAATGCCGCCTATGACACAGGTTTGCGCGCTGTTTTGGGCGAAGGATTTTTCCATTTCCCATCCCCTCATTTTCCCACTGCCGAGGATTGCTGGCAAACAATTCGAGCACTTGATGCCCGATATGAAGGCAACGAGCGTATTCGGACCGCTGTCACCCCTCATGCCGCATTTACCGTGAACCCTGATGAATTGCAGGCCAGTTTTGAATTGGCGGAAGCTTTGGATGTTCCGTGGCAGGTGCATTTGGCGGAATCCCCGGCTGAAACAACGCTATGTCTTGAAAAACATGGCAAACGCCCTGTTGAACTGCTTCGTTCGCTTGGATTGTTAACGGCGCGGACCACGTTGCATCATTGTGTCGATATTACGGATGATGAAATCGCGGCTCTTGCAGACAACGCAGTCAATGTGGTTCATAACCCCGCTTCGAATCTAAAACTCTGTTCTGGTGTCTCTCCGGTGCAAAAGATGATAGAGGCTGGAGTGACAGTCGGGCTGGGAACTGACGGCGCATCAAGCAATAATCAGTTAAATATGTTCAGAGACATGGCGCTGGCCGCTTTGATTGGCAAGGTGCGCCATAATGATGCTTCGGCAATGAGTGCCCAAACTGTTTTGGATATGGCAACCGTGAATTCGGCTCAATGTCTGGGCTGGCCGGAACTGGGCCGTATCGAAGCTGGATGTCCGGCCGATATGATTGCGTTGGACCTGGCAAGCCCGAATCTCGTCCCCATGTTCTCGCCCGTTTCCCATGCCGTGTATGCGGCCACGGGGATGGAAGTGTGCATGACCATGGTCGCTGGAGAAATTTTGTATCTCTATGGCGATTTTAGAACAATCGACATGCAAGCCTTGAAACGCAATGCTTTTCGGGCTGTTGAATGGGTTCGGTCCAAGGCCGAACGATGAAAAAAAAGATGTAAAAAACTTGACAACACCCACTGTGAGTGCATATCGAATTCTGCTCTTGCATTAATATAAAATCTTTATGCCGCTGGCATCCCGTGAGCCGCATTATTTTTAGGAGGAAGTCACCAAATGGCCAAAAAGAACGTTACAGTTTCCCTGGACGGCGCTGTCATGACCGATGCCGGTCTGACTTACAAAGGCGTCATCATGGAACCCATTGATGAAAAATGTGAAGGTTGTGAGCGCATAGTCACTTTTGAAGATAAAAAGTATTGCCCGACCTATGCCCAGCCCTCGCAGAAGTGGAGCAAGGGTGTGTGCAACTTTGCCACCCACGCTCGTGCTGGAGTTGACAAGGCCGGTAAGGTCAAGGTCAACCCGCTGAAAGCTTCCAAGCGTGCCGCTCGCGGTCGTTAGGCTACAGTTTTGAAAAAAGGCGGGGCAAGTCCCCGCCTTTTTTTTGTTTCTGTGAATGAAATTATTGGTTATTTTATTGGAAAATTAACCGGAGGCTCGCCATGGATACTCTTTTTGCCGAACTGGATAAACAGACAGAAACCGTTGTTGATCTTGAAACACGACTTACGGCCATCCCCGCTCTCGGACCAATGAATGGTGGAGACGGAGAAAAAGATAAGGCTGATTTCCTTATCGCTCATCTCAAATCCATGGGCATTGAGGATATCCGTGAATACAACGCTCCTGCTTCGGATGTTTCCTGTGGATACCGTCCGAACGTCGTTGCTGTCATTCCTGGCAAAAACACCCAAAAAACGTTGTGGGTTATCTCCCACATCGACATCGTGCCCCCGGGCGATTTGACCTTGTGGGATACCGATCCGTACACCGTTGTCCGAGATGGCGACAAGGTGATTGGTCGTGGCGTCGAAGATAATCAGCAGGGTATTGTTTCATCGCTGTTGACAGCGCAGGCCTTGCTTGACCTGAAAGTCACCCCCGAAGTGAATTACGGAATGATTTTTGTCGCCGACGAAGAAACGGGAAGTGGTTACGGCCTTGAATATCTCGTTAATGAACACGAAGATATCTTTTCAAAAAATGATTATTTTCTTGTGCCGGACTGCGGTGAACCGTCTTCAGAAATGGTCGAAGTCGCTGAAAAGTCAATGTTTTGGTTGAAGGTTATTGTTGAGGGACAACAATGCCACGCGTCCTCTCCAGATCAGGGAATAAATTCATTGGTTGCGGCTTCCGATTTCATCTTGCGCGTCAAGGAACTGGAAAAAATTTATGATGCCGAAGATCCGATTTTTAATCCGGCACGATCGACGTTTCAGCCGACCATGAAAGAAGCGAATGTCGCCAATATCAACACCCTTCCCGGCCGTGATATTTTTTATATCGATTGCCGAGTCATGCCGGAATACGATATTCAGGATGTCATGGAAACGATCAAAGGATTTGGTACCGAAGTCGAAAAGGGACACGGTGTCACCATTTCTTATGAGATGGTTCAAGCGGAACAGGCCGCTCCGGCCACACCTGTTGACAGTGAGATTGTGGTCAAAGCCATTCAATCCATCAAAAAAGTGTATAACAACAATCCGCGTACAGCCGGTGTTGGCGGCGGGACTGTTGCCGCAATCCTGCGCCGCAAGGACTATCAGGCTGTTGTCTGGGCAACCTTGAATCATTGCGCACATCAGCCCAACGAGTGGGCATCCATTCAAAATACCATTAATGATGCTAAAGTCATTGGTGATATTTTGTTGACCAAATAGCTCGAAACGGACACTCAATGCAGCGTAAAGCCCCTTTTCCGAATCAATTTGACCTTATTGTCGTGGGAGCAGGTCATGCCGGTTGTGAAGCCGCCATGGCCGCTGCCCGACTCGGACTGAAAACGCTGCTGTTGACCATCAATGCAGATAGAATCGGTCACTTGTCCTGTAATCCGGCTATTGGCGGGCTTGCCAAGGGCCACATGGTCAAGGAGATCGATGCGCTTGGTGGCATGATGGGTTTATGGGCCGATGCCGCGGGTATCCAGTTTCGTCTTCTCAATACCCGTAAAGGTCCGGCAGTTCGATCCAGTCGTGCCCAGATTGATCGTGCCGAGTACATGCGTGTGGTGCAACGGTCCATTTTCTCACAAGAGAATTTGTGGGTTTTCCAAGACACAGGTGCTGCCGTTCTGACCAAAAATGGACGGGTTAGTGGTGTCAAAACAGAACTTGGTGAAGTGCTACCGACTCGCTCGGTCCTTTTGACAACCGGAACATTTTTGCATGGTCTAATGCACATTGGGTTGGAGCACATCACAGGCGGTCGCATGGGCGATCCTGCGTCCAACCAGTTGTCCGACAATCTTCGGGAGCTGGGATTTGAATTGGGACGACTCAAAACCGGCACCACGCCGAGACTTTTGAAAGATTCCATCAACTTCGAGAAAATGCAGAAGCAGGAGGGAGATACTCCTCCTGCACCGTTCAGTTTTCGAAACAAGACCGTGCCCATGCCGCAGGTCCCCTGCTATCTGACCTATACCAACGAGCAGGCACACGAGGCCATTCGGTCCGGTTTTGATCGGTCGCCCATGTTCACCGGAATTATTGAAGGAACCGGTGCTCGATACTGTCCATCCATTGAAGATAAGGTGGCCCGATTTCCGGAAAAGACTCGGCATCAAATTTTCGTGGAACCCGAGGGCTTGGACAGCGCGGAAATGTACCCCAGTGGTATTCCCACCAGTCTGCCCTTTGATATCCAAAAAAAAATGGTTGCCGCCATTGTCGGACTGGAAAATGCGCAGATAGTCCGACCGGGCTATGCCATTGAATATGATTTTGTCCCGCCCACCCAGCTCAAACCGACACTGGAAACTAAAAAAGTTCCGGGCCTCTATTGCGCCGGTCAAATCAATGGGACATCCGGGTACGAAGAAGCCGCAGCCCAAGGGCTGTGGGCAGCGATCAACGCGGCCAACCAACTTCTAGGACGCGAACCGTTCTTGTTATCCAGGGATCAGGCATATATGGCTGTTTTGGTAGACGATCTCGTCACCAAGGGCACCGAAGAACCGTATCGGATGTTTACCTCCAGAGCCGAACACCGGCTTTTGTTGAGAGAAGGCAACGCAGACGAGCGATTGACTCCGTTGGGAAGAGATCTGGGCCTTGTTGATGACGACCAGTGGGCCATGTTTTCTACGAAACAAGCACATCTCCAGACAACACTGGAAGCACTTCACTCTATTCGTATTCGGCCTAATGCGGCCACGCGATCCATAATAGAAAATCTTGGAGCCTCTGTCCCGGGTAAGGCTGTAGAATTAGCTGCCCTGCTGCGTCAGCCACAGATGGCGATAGAGAAACTGGATGTTTTCTATCCTGCCCTTGCCGATCTGGAAGACGATGTTCTGCGCGAAGCTGAAACACAGGTTCGGTATGAAGGGTATCTGGTCAAACAGGCGGAACTGGTCAACAAATTCAAAACTTTGGAAAGCGTCCCTTTGCCGCATGATCTTGAATATTCACAGGTTTCAGGACTCACTCGCGAAGTTGTTGAAAAACTGACAGCCGTGCAACCCATCACGTTGGGCCAGGCAGGCCGAATTTCCGGCATCACGCCAGCGGCTTTGACGTGTCTCGAAGTCCATCTCAAAAAAATGGGACTCTTGTAGGACGGTATCGATTCGGTGTATTGACACTGAGCAACTCTCTGTCTAAATACAAAGCATAGTATGAAGAAAACGCGAATGTGCGTTTTATCAAATATTCTTTGCATCGCAACCCATTTTAAGGAGTCTGGTCTTGGACGAAGGATCTGACAGTCGATTTTTTACCATTTTCAAAAAAGTATTCGGCACAAACGAACAACAAATCGAGGAACATATCCTTGATGCCAAGGCTGATGGAGAGCTTGAAAGCGAAGAAGTTTCCATGTTGCTCAACGTCTTGGAACTCGATGAAAAACAGGTCAAGGAAATCATGGTTCCACGCACAGATATGGTCTGTGCCGAGCTAGGCAGCTCAGTCAAGGACATCGCGACGCTCATCGCCACTCAAGGAGCACATTCCCGCATCCCGATTTTCAAGGAAACCAAAGACCACATTCTTGGCCTGGTTCATGCCAAAGACTTGTTGGAACCGCTTCTGCTCGGATTGGACAACACCCCCGTTGATACGCTCATGCGACCGCCTTTTTTCGTTCATGTTGAGGAACCTCTTGATGAAGTCCTCGCGGCACTCAAACGAGAAAGACTCCACATTGCCATTGTTCAGGACGAATATGGCGGAACGTCCGGTATGGTCACCATGGAAGATGTTCTGGAAGAAATCGTGGGCGAAATCGCTGATGAATATGACCAGGAACGCCCCATAGAGATTCAGGAATTTCCTGATGGATCCTATATTGTTTCCGGTCGTGTGCCGCTCGATGAAATCGGCGAACGGTGTTCTCTTGACCTCGAAAGTGAAGAAGTGGATTCCATTGGTGGATATATCGCCGATATGGCGGGACATATCCCGAAACAAGGTGAATTCTACACGTTTGATAATCGACGGTTCACGGTGTTGGAAGCGGATGATCGACAGATTTGGTCCATCAAAATTGAACCTCTCGCTCACGAGTAAATCGTGCTCACACTGGTTCTTATCGCAACTGTCGGAGCGTGGATCGGGTTTGCCAACCCTATATTCCATTTTCCTGCGGCAGTCTTGGCCTTCCCTTTGGGGCTGACCTGGATTGCTCTGCGGGCTACATCCGGTAGAAAGGCCTTCCAATACGGCTGGTTGGCCGGGACTTTGGCGGTCACTGGGTGTTATTACTGGATGGTTATCCCCATCCAGACCTATGGCGGGTTACCGTGGTTTCTGGCCCTGCCCTGTCCCGTCCTTTTGGCCGCTTTCATCAGTCTGTATTTCGCCCTTTTCTCGCTGGGAATGTATCATGCAGGCCGACAAATTGATGGTGTTCCTCTTTGTCTAACGGCAGGCTTTGCCTGGGCAACCATGGAAATGCTCATTGGTACGCTATTTTCCGGCTTTCCTTGGACCACACTGTCATCAGCATTCGCCTCGTGGCCTTTTGCCATTCAAGGCGCGTCAATTCTTGGCGCGTATGGTCTTTCCGGCGTGTTCGTCTCCTTAGCCGTTGCCTTGCTGTTGCTCAGCACCTACAGAAGTGTGCTCTGGTTCGCCCTCTGCCTGACAATTTGCCTGACAGGATTCGGACTGCATCGAACAGTTTTTTTCGATGTCGGTGTTGCCGATTTCCCGATTTCATTGATTCAGGGAAATGTGGATCAAGGGAAAAAGTGGTCTCCTGAATATCAGGAAACCACCGTTAAAAAGTATGCACGATTGACGCGTGATGCGGTTCAGCAATCAGCCCCGGTTCTCGCAATCTGGCCAGAAACGGCAATGCCCTTTTATTTGCAGAACATGACCCCCTTGCGCGCACAGGTCGAGACCTTGACCAGAGAGGTTGATGTCGCCCTTATAACGGGGTCGCCAGCCTACCGTGTCACTGATATGAAGACCAATACGTATGAGTTGCATAATCGAGCGTGGCTCATGGATACCACTGGCCGGACAACGCAATTTTACGACAAGGAGCATTTGGTCCCGTTTGGGGAATATATGCCCTTTGAGGAATGGATGCCCTTTGAAAAGTTGGTTCAGGCTGCGGGGAATTTTCGTCCGGGAAAAGAAAACCATCCTTTGAAGGTCAATGGTATTTCCCTCGGGATGCTTATCTGCTATGAAGCCATATTCCCGGAATTGGCACAGAAACAAGTTGAACGGGGTGCGTCAATCCTTGTGAATATCAGTAATGACGCGTGGTTTGGGGACACCTCTGCTCCACAGCAGCATCTCAACCTCGCGATCATGCGCGCCGTTGAACAAGGACGTTGGTTGGCGAGAAGTACCAACACCGGCATTTCAGCGTTTATTGACCCAGTTGGACGAATCGCGGCCAAAGGGACGCAATTTCAGCCTGAAAGTGTGACCTTGAATGTTGCTCCGCTCACGGCAAAGACATTTTATCATCAAAATGTCGGCAGCATAAATATATTCATATATATCATGACCATTGCCGCATTCGGATTTATCGGCTACATAGCCATTCGAGAGAAAGGAAATAGAAAATAATGTTAGAATATCCCGAACTTAAAGCAGCTTCTCACGATCTTTTGGATCAATTTACAACACTTTGGGGGCGACTTTGACTTTGCCCAGACCAAAGAACGGCTTGATGCCATAGAAAAAGAACTCTCCAAGCCCGGGGCCTGGGACAAGCCGGAAGCCCTCACACCTGTTCTCAAAGAAAAAAGTCAACTATCCACCAAGCTTGACATGTACGAAAAGTTGGCCGAGGCCAAAGAAGATCTTGAAGCATGGCTTGAATTGGCACAGGAATCCCCTGAGGAAGAATCGCTGGCCGCTTTGAACAGTCAGGTTCTTCTCCTGAAAGAACGACTGGCCGGGACGGAACTGGCGACCATGTTCGCTTTTGAGCATGACAAGAGTAACGCTATTCTTGAAATTCATCCGGGAGCCGGTGGCGTGGAATCCCAGGATTGGGCAGAGATGCTGTTGCGCATGTACAACCGATATGCCGAACGCAAGGGGTTCAAAGTATCCCAGCTTGATTTTCAAGCCGGGGAAGAAGCTGGCGTCAAATCCGTCACATTACAGATCGAAGGGCTGTTTGCCTATGGCCTGCTCAAGGGCGAGGCTGGTGTTCATCGATTGATTCGAATTTCTCCTTTTGATTCATCAGGCAGACGACACACCTCTTTTGCCTCGGTTGACGTGTATCCTGATTTGGATGATGATATTGAAATTGACGTCAAAGATGAAGATTTACGGGTGGATACCTTCCGATCAAGTGGTCCGGGAGGACAATCGGTCAACAAAACCAGTTCGGCTGTCCGCATTACGCATATTCCGACAGGTATCGTGGCCCAATGTCAAAACGAGAAGTCGCAGCATCGGAACAAGGCCACAGCTCTGCGTCTCTTGAAGGCCCGGCTCTACGAACAGGAGTTACAAAAAATCGAAGAAAGTCGCAGGCAGGATTACCAAGCCAAGGAAGCCATTGCCTGGGGAAGTCAGATTCGGACCTATACGCTTCAACCGTATCGTTTGGTCAAAGATCACCGTTCAAACAGCGAAAGCGGCAATGTTGACGCTTTCTTGGATGGAGATTTGGACGAAATGATCCGAAACCACCTATTGTATATTCATGCCCAAGGAAAAAAAGATTAATTTTTCGGAACAAGCTCTTGTTACTGAACTTTCCGAACTTCAGAAACAGTTGCGATGTTTGTACCAGACGCACCAGCCGTGCCCTGAGACAAACGGCATCTGTATTTTTCGTCTGCTCGAAAATTGTTCTCAGGAAAGATGGAATGAGCTGGCGGCCAAGCACGACCTGCGGCAATGGATGACAATTCCTCTCGAAAAAGCCCCTTTTCCACACCTTGAAAATCTTCAAAAAACACTGGAAAAATTAGCGTATCAGACCGATCATGACCCTCTGACAGGAGTGGCGAACCGACGCGCTTTCGACCGCATTCTGGATATTGAAATCGAACGCTCAAAGCGGGCAAAAACACCATTGTCTTTGGCTATTTTCGATCTTGATGATTTTAAATTGGTCAATGACACCTATGGTCATTCCAAAGGGGATGAGGTGTTGACGCGATTTGCCGACCATTTGCAGGCTTCAACCAGACGATACGATCTTGCCGCACGCTTTGGCGGCGAGGAATTCGCCTTGATTCTAGCCGGGTCCGGGGTGGTGAAGGCCTCTCAACTTTTACAACGGCTTTTACATGAATTCGAACAGATAGAATTTCAGTCCGCAGACAAGAAAAAATCATTTAATGTCACCTGTTCTGTCGGCTTTACCTGTTTCAAAGGGGCCATGAACGTCACAGATAAAGACCTTGTTAATCTTGCGGATGAAGCCCTTTATGAAGCCAAAACGGCAGGCAAGAATCAAGTCAAAGTCTCACGATTGCCCTTTGTGGATGACGTACCAAACGAAACACTTGTCCAGGCAAACGAAAAACAATTTTTGTTTGGCGGGAAATAACGGAGATAGGCCATGAATACAAACAAAACCCTCAGCCTTGCCATCATGAGCGGTAAAGGTGGCGTGGGAAAAACTAATATTGTTCTCAATTTAGGATATGCCCTTCAGCAGGCTGATAATACGGCCGTCCTCATGGATTGTGATCTTGGTCTGGCAAATCTCGATGTACTGCTCGGCATTTCGCCCGAACTGAATTTGCGGGATCTACTTCAATCAGATGTTGATGCTGCCGATGTCCTCGTTCCAATAGAATCCGGTTTTGACATGCTCCCGGCAACCAGCGGTGTCCCTGAATTGGTTGAAATGGACGAGGACGTTCAAGATATTCTGTTCAAAAAACTCCTGACCATAGCAGGACGATATGATTACCTCATGCTCGATCTCGGGGCTGGAATCAGTCCGACGGTTTTGTCACTGGCAGCGTTGGCTCAACTTCGAGTCGTTGTCATTACCCCGGAACCGACCTCTTTGACCGACAGCTACGCGATGATAAAAGTTCTGACCACACACTATGGAATCAAGGACTTTCTTGTCGTGGTCAATCAAGCCTTAAGCGCGCAAGAAGCCCGACAAACATTCGATCGACTTGCTGCGGCCTGCAAGAATTTTTTGCATATTGAATTGCAAAACCTCGGTTTTGTGCACCAAGACACAACGTTGGTTGAATCGGTGCGACGCCAAACGCCGTTGATGAAATATGCTCCTAACGCTCCGGCCAGTAAGGATATTTTCAGTCTTGCCAGAAAGATTATGCGATATCGAAAAGGCAATTCTGAACGAATCGCGGAACGACCAATTTTGAAAAAATTTCAAAGTGAATGAAAAGATAAATAAAGGTTGACGAAAAGAGCCATTTTTCGGCATAGTTAGTGAGAATTTTGGAGAGTGACATAATTTCCATTTTTTCGCAGAGCCTGAACATGGCTGTGCGATTCAAGCAAAGTTTCAGGGGGAAACTATGAACAAGAGCGAATTAATCAAGGCTCTGTCGGAAGAAAAAAAAATGCACGTTGACGAGGCCACCAAAGTGGTCGGCGCTTTCGTCGATTCTGTCAAAGAAGCCTTGCGGCGCGGTGATCGTGTCGAGATCAGAGGTTTCGGCAGCTTCAAGATAAAAGACTATGAAGGCTATACCGGCCGCAATCCCAAGACCGGTACCGTTGTTCAGGTCAAACCTAAAAAACTTCCCTTCTTCCGTCCTGGTAAAGAGTTGAAAGAATTTATCAACCAATAGGATGCGACGAATTTCATATTGCCTTTTGGTGGCAGTCTGGATATTCGCGAGCGCAACTGCGTGGGCGAAAGATCCAGTTCTGACGTTACTTTATTCGGCAAATACGTATGGCTCGGTACGTCCATGCCCATCCTGAGGAGGTAAAACCCTCGGTGGCATGGCCCGTCGGGCCACGTATTTTTTTGATGCTCGGGCATCCACACCATCGCTGTTTCTCATTTCGGGAGCGTGGGAATTCATGCGGCCTCAGGGCACGCTTGCATCCACCTCTGTGCTTCGTTCGCATATTCGGGCGTACTCGTTCATGCAGTACGACATCGGTTTTGTATCTAAAGAAGAAAAGGACATACTTGCTCAAAAAGGAATGCAGCGTCCGTCATGGCAACAATCGCATGACGAGGCACCGGTTACTTTTCTGACAACGAAAACGGGAGATAAAGTCGCGTTTGTCCGATTTCCTTCCCTGCCTCCTGGTGAGGACACCCCGAATACACAATTGATCACGCACATCGAACAATCCATCAAATCGGTTACCCCACAGGTTCAACTGGTTGTCGGAATATCCGATTGGGGGTGGCTTGGTGAAAATGAATATTTACGGAACAATTCTCGTTATGTCCCTGACGTGCTTTTGGGAAGTGGCCGTGGTTCGGGTCTCAATGGCCGTCTTCTCGCTGAAGACAGATGTATTTGGGTTCGTCCTTATGACAAAGGACGAAGTCTCTGCAAGGTCCAGATATTCGAATGGCCTACACGCAAGAATTCGTTTGCATGGAGCGTCTCAAAGAACTATAACACATCCTCAATAGGACTGAACGACACCTATGCTGACAATCCGGACGTGGCTGCTTTTTTTGAGTAGTGCGTATTCGGTTTACAGATACACAAGGAGATGACTATGGAATTCAGAGGAGCCTATACCGCCCTCTCGACCCCATTCGTGAATGGGGAAATCGATGAAACAGCGTACAGAGAATTTATCGATTGGCAAATCGAGCAAGGAATTAACGGCTTGGTCCCATGTGGAACCACGGGTGAAGCAGCAACCTTGACGCATGAAGAACAGGGGCGAATCATTCGAATTTGCGTTGAGCAAGCAAAAGGCCGCGTGCCCGTGATTGCAGGAGCCGGTTCCAACTCAACCAAGGAAGCGATCGCTCTGACTCAGATGGCCAAAGACGCCGGAGCCGATGCCGCTCTGCAAATTACGCCGTATTACAACAAACCCACTCCGCAAGGACTTGTAGAACATTTCAAGGCTATTGCCGCTGAAGTATCCTTGCCGTTCGTTATTTATAATGTTCCAGGTCGTACGGGGCTCAATTTGTTGCCGGCACACCTGAAAATGATCGTTGACGCTGTTCCTGAAGCAATCGCCGTCAAAGAGGCAACCGGTAATTTGAATCAGGCCGCACAAGTCATTGAACAGTGTGGAAAGGACTTCAATTTGCTGTCCGGTGATGATTTTACGGTTCTCCCGCTTCTTGCTGTTGGCGGTGTCGGCGTCATTTCTGTGGTTTCCAACATCATGCCGCGTGCCATGAGCGATATGTGTGCAGCATTTTTCAATAATGAACATGAAGCCGCCTTGGATTTGAGCTTGAAAATGGCTCCGGTCAACCGTGCCATGTTCATGGAAACCAATCCCATTCCGGTTAAAACGGCTTTGGCGATGATGGGGATTTTCAAAAATGCACAGTTCCGTCTGCCGCTCGTTTCCTTGCAGGACGAGAACAAACCCAAACTGAAATCCGTGCTCAAAACAGCCGGTCTTTTGTGATATTTTAAAGCCCCAGCCGTCAGGCTGGGGCTTTTTCGTCATCTCCTTGAAAAGGCGACCATTTGGTCGCCTTTTTTTGTCTCGACTAAAATAGCTCATCCACCTTTTTCTTCGTTATTACGGATTCTGAGGACGCCATTTGGTAATAATAGCATCAAGCTCTCCGCTTTCTCGCAGAATCTGCAAGGCAGCTTCAATGCGGTGTAAAAGTTTGCTATTTCCTTTTTTAACGGCAATGGCGACAGGTGATCCTGGGTCTGAATTTTCAATAATTCTGACTTTAATCGCATATCGTTTGGCAAGATGAAGCCCCACTTCCAAAGGAGCTATCATGGCAACAACAGTTCCTTTTTTCAACATTTGAACAGATTTGTCCTTGCTTTCAGTTTGATATAACCGAATCTGACTTCTCAAACCAATGTCATTGAAATAGGCCTCCACGAAAGAATCCCTGTCCCCTGCCACAACCTGCCAACGCAGATCATGAATTGTGTGTATCTCCGTGTTGTCCTCTCGCACAAAAACAACAACCTTTCGCATATAATAAGGAGTGGTAAAATCGAAATAAGTCAGTCGTTTTGCATTAATTTCTATACCCGCTATACAATCGGTTTTGTTGAGCCGAAGCTGGGTCATGACCTCGTTCCATGTTGCCTGCTGAAAAAGAACAGGTTTGTGCAAATGGTTCGCAAGAGCTCGCATCACATCCACATCTAATCCTGTCGCTTCATCATGCATTGATTGATATTGATACGGAGGAAATCCTTTTGCAACGCCGCAAATAATCAAAGATTTTGGTGATTCTGCCCAAACCTGTGGAGTAAAAAAGACACACCACAGAAAGACGATGTACAAACAACATCGAAGGACAAAAGAAAGGCTTTGCGTGTGGTACATACTATTGACCATAGAGAATAGTACACTTTTTTGCAGTCAAGTACATTATGATTTTTGTCAGGTTGTGAAATCAAGCACACAGTTCACTTTGTGAAAAGAAGAGCAAGAATGTCAAATTTCGCAAAAAAAAGGCCTGTCAGCACGCTGCTGACAGGCCCATACTTTGCGCTTCAATCAAGTCGTTTCAACTACCCTTCAAAGGCCTTGATGAAATTGGGAGCAACCTGTTTTTTCCGGCTCATAACGCCGTCGAGATACACAGAGGTTCCCTCAGGAGCAATGCCAAACGCTTTTTCGACGACAGAGATGTCATCAGAAGCAATAAGCATTTCAGAGCCTTCTTTCATGATATCAGTCAGCAGCAGGAAAACCGAGTGGCGACCGTCTGCTTTGACTTTTTCAATTTCAGCCTGAAGCGCTTCTTTATGAGCGTCAAGCATAGACAAATCAACAACTTCCAACTGGCCAATACCAACTTTGTTGCCATTCATGTCGAAATCTTTGTAGTCCCGGAAGACCAATTCGTTCGGGGAAGCCCCGTCTACAGCGGATTTGACCTTGAACATCTCCATACCCAAAGCCATAACGTCATCCACACCAGCGATCTTGGCAAGTGCGGCAACAGCTTCTTTATCAGCTTCGGTACAGGTAACGGATTTAAACATGACCGTATCGCTTAAGATAGCACAGAGCAGGATACCTGCGATATTTGCGGGGACTTCCACATTGTAGAAATCATACATGTTTTTCAAAACAGTTCCGGTACATCCCACTGGCCAAACCCACATTTCCAGCGGACCGGAGGTCGTGACATCACCCAATTTGTGGTGATCAACCACAGCAACCAATTCACCTTTATCAAGGTTGTCGATGGTTTGGGAAATATCGGTATGGTCAACCAAAATGATCTTCTGATCTGTCGCGTCGGCCACGATTTCAGGAGCAGCGAAACCAAATTTTTCGAGAACAAACACAGATTCCGGAGCGATCTCGCCCTGCGTCACAGCCTTGGCTTCCATGCCTCGTTTCGAATACAGGTCAGCGGCAGCAATTGCAGAAGCAACAGTGTCGGTATCGGGATTTTTGTGTCCAACAACCAAAATAGCCATATCAAGTCCTCCTAATTGAATTGTCCTTTACCAGGGAATGTGCCTTCGAAATAGAATGTGAGGAATATCACAACCTACCCGAACTGCCAAGCTAAAAACTGCTCCAAACCAAGAAAAGGACGAAAAGACACATGCCGACCATCAAGATGGCATACGCACGTTTCACTCGAAGAGCCATCAAGCCGCCAAGCGAGGCAGCAACCCACAGGTGTGTCCAAGTGACATCAATAGAGGAAAGGAATCCTGGATATACAGAAAAAATAAACTGCAAACAGTATTTTATGAGGAGTATTGCCGCCAAAAAAGAAAGACCGGAATAAAGAAAAGAACGCACCATGGATTTCATGATGAGTGTGCCAGGAACGTTCGATTTTTCGGGATTTCTTGTCCAATTCAACAATTGGTTATAGCTCACCTGTTCTTGGTCACGGATGATCATTTCGACTTTTGTTCCGAGCCAGGCCAGCGGCATACTTGCGAATAGCACCCCCATGATACGCGCAGGATGCTCCAATCCAAAATATGTTGTCAGGGACAACGCCGCGAAACTGGCCGCAGTCAGGTGCGGCGGAATAAATGTTCCGACAGGAAGCAAATCAAGCCATAACAATTCAAAAAATATGGCAATATAAAGACTGGTTGTTAAATCTCCGCTCCAAAGTCCCCAAAAAAAGCCCAGGACAAGCGGCCGTTCTAAAAAGCCTATGCTCAGGGCGTTTCTAAAAAGAGAGAAGAGCGCAAAAAAAAAGCGACAGATGCAAACCAGGTAAATTGTGTATGGATAATCATGAGTCGAACCTCACCTGGACCGGATCATTGGGAACACATCGAAAATCGAGTTTTACCCCTTTCCGATTGAGCATTTTAAGACAATTTTCATCTTCATCGGATAGTGCGACACTTGGAGAAATCTGTTTTTTCCCGGGGCTGTAATGAACATTACCAATATTCAGAACATTAAAATCAAATCCGGCTTCATACGCCCGTCTCGCATCAGCACAACTGGAAAAAAGAATAATGACCTGATCCCCGCCAGGCACAATTTTCGCTAAGGTTTCATGAAGGTCGTCAACATCGACAAAAACGCTGTCGACTGTTTGCGGGATGGCCAAAGACATGATTTCCTGTTGCAAAATGTCATGCGCCAATTCATCATTGGCCACAACAACATGTTTAGCTCCAGTATACGGAAGCCAAGTCTCAATAATCTGGCCGTGAATCAGGCGGTTATCTATACGGGCAAGAATCACGGCAACACCCTATTTTTTCGTTTTTTTTCGCAGCATCGCGCCCGCGACCTTAATTCCCTGGCGGCCAGCATTCTTGACCGCTTCAGCCAAGGCATCCAAATTCATTTTGCGTGACTGTATGGTCGCGACCAGCATCGGCAAATTGACACCGGTGATAACTTCAAGATTTTCTGACTTCATCAGGGAAAGGCTCATGGTGGTTGGAGACCCTCCAAACAAATCCGTCAAGGCGACGACCCCCTTGCCAGTTTCCACTGTCTGAATGGCTTTCCTGACAGCTTCCATGGTCTCATCCACGCTCTTTTCGACATCAACACCCACAGCCAAACAGTTTTTCTGTTCGCCCATGACCATTGTTGCCGCATCCAGCAAGCTTGCTCCAAAAGTGGAGTGAGTCACCAAAACGATGCCGACCATTGCTTCTTTTTTATCAGACTTTACAGCCATCATTTACCCAAGTTCCATATGTCGATGTTCAATTGAAACAGTATACCCTTTTTTCTTCAGGGCCACCAGCACGGACTCTCCAACAGAAACAGACCGATGGCGTCCTCCGGTGCATCCGAGAGCGACAGTCATTCGATATCGTCCCTCATCCGCATAGAGTGGAAGCATATACGTCAGGAAATCCAGAAAACGTGTTTTGAATTCTCCCCCGACCTTGCTGTGAAGTACATAGTCGGCAATGGCCTTGTCTTGTCCGGAAAGCGACCGAAGATTCTCTTCAAAATAGGGATTTGGCAAAAATCGCAAATCAAAGACCAAATCAGCTTCGGACGGAACACCATATTTGAAACCAAAAGAAATAAGATGAACCCGCATTCCGCGCCCGACTTCTTCAATAGCCGACCATTTTGTCTGAACAACGCGCCGAAGGTCATGAATGGAATAATTGGTTGTATCAAGAACCAAAGCTGCACCGGCTCTCACTGGTTCGAGAAGTTCCTTTTCCTGCTCAAGAGCCTGTTCCAATCCAAGATTTCGATATTCCAAAGGATGCGGACGACGAGTCGTCGCATACCGGCGCACCAGTTCACTCATTCGAGCTTCAAGGAAGACAACCTGTGGAGTAATGCCAAGTTCCCTGAAATCATCCAAGACTTGGTCCCATCCATCGACGAATTCAAACTGCCGCAAATCCATGCCGAGAGCCAAGCCACGATATTGCGAATCGAATTTGAGAATAAGATCCGCAATCTTTGGCGAAATTTTCGAGGGCAAGCCATCAATACAGAAAAAGCCCAGATCCTCAAATACATTGAGGGCTGTGCTTTTCCCCGAACCGGAAAGCCCGGTCACAATGATAACGGGAAAAGGATTGGAAGGCGTCACGAAGAAGTCCTTTTTGGATTAAACACTTTTAAGCAGTCCCCACAACTCGTCACGTCCTTCGGCTTCTAAAAAAGAACGACGAAACGTCTCGTCTTTCAACAACCGAGAAATTTGCGCAAGAACTCGCAGGTGAATGCCCACGGCTTCTTCCGGGGCAAGAACAAGGAAAAAGATGGTACATGGCTTCTGGTCAAGGGCATCATATTCGACTCCCTTGAGACTTCGACCCACAATAACATGCATGGCATCGAGGCCATCCACTTTGCCATGAGGGATGGCAATGCCATCACCAATGCCGGTGGTCCCCAGCTTTTCACGTTCGAGAAGGACACGAACCGCGAGGTCCGTGTCCATCTCTGGATATTTTGCGCCCAAGGGGGCGATAAGTTCTTTCAAGGTATCCGATCGTGTTTCGGATACTATTTCGGGAAGGACACAGTCCTTCGCCAGGTAATCACCAAGTTTCATTTTCTAGTACCCAGGATCAATAAGACCATAATCGCCATTTTTTCGTTTATAGATGACATTAAGGCCTTCAGTTTCGGCATTACGGAACACCAGGAATTCATTTTCAAGCGCATCGAGTTGCATGGCGGCTTCATCAACAGACATCGGTTTCGGAACATATTCGTCAGTACCGACAATGGTGGGCGCAGAATCACTCGGCATATCCTCATAAGAAAGGACATTCATGTGGACCATCTTGTTTCCACGGCCCTTTTTCGAGCGACTTTTCATTTTTTCACGCATCTTCCGCAGCTGAGCTTCCAACTTGTCCAACACCATGTCAATGGTGGAATACATGTCTTCCGAAGCTTCATACGCGGAGATATGAATGCGATCCGAGTTCAAAATGACGTCCGCCTTGTGGCGAAATTTATCGACCAGCAGGTTGACCTGCAAATCGGCTTCCGAATCGGAAACGTATCGTGCTACCTTTTCAAACCGCTTCTTAGCGTATCCTTTGAGATGATCGGACGGCTCAAAGTTCTTGAAAGTGAAGCTGATGTTCATACGTTGCCTCCTTGTTTTGAGTGCGGCAAACAGGATTAGAAATACTGCTTGCGTTTTGAAGAAGACGGAATGCCCATGGCGGAACGGTATTTTGCAACAGTGCGTCGGGCGATATTAACCTCGAGTTCTTCCTTGAGAATATCACCAATCCGTTCATCGCTTAAAGGTTTTTTCGAGTCTTCATCTGCAATCATTTTCTTGATGAGCGCCTTGACGCTCTCTGAACCCACTTGTGACCCATCGTCCAAATCCAAGGCTGAGTTGAAAAAAAACTTCAGCTCATAAATGCCATGTGGAGTCGAAACATACTTACTCGTGGTAATCCGGCTCACGGTGGATTCATGCATCTCGATATCTTCGGCGACCTCCTTGAGGATCAATGGTTTGAGTTTTGTCACGCCTTCTTCAAAAAAATCTCGTTGAAAACCGACAATACTCTCAACCACTTTGTACAATGTTCTCTGACGCTGGTACAGACTTTTCATCAGCCATGCGGCAGACCGCATTTTTTCTTGAAAATATTCTTTTTCTTTGTGTGCGGCCCCTTTCATGGAATCCATATAAAAGGCGTTCATCTGTAATCGTGGCAATCCGTCTTCATTCAAAATGATGATGAAATCGTCACCATACTTGTACACGAAGACATCCGGGCTGACATAATGCGGCTCGGTGCTGGAAAAATTGGTCCCGGGCATAGGGTCAAGCGTTTGCATTAAATCCAGATAGGACTTGAGATCTTCCATGGAAATCTTGAATTTACGAGCCAAAGGCTTATACCGATTCTTTTCGAGATCTTCCAAATGGTCGGTGACAAGCGAAACAAGAACGGGATCGTCATATCCTAAGACATCCATCTGAACTAACAGACATTCCTGTGGCGTTCGTGAAGCGACCCCGACAGGATCAAGTCGTTGGATCCGAAGAATGGTTGATTCAATGTCTTCGCTGGACGCGTCAACCATGGATTGCAGATCCTCGGTGGAGGCCTGCAAATAACCATTTGAATCAAGATTACCGAGAATCATTTCACCGATCGCAATTTCCTGTTCGGTAAAATTGGAAAGCCGCATTTGCCAATTGATATGCCCCTCAAGAGAGGGCTTCGAAGCGAGACGAGCCTCGAAAGACATCCCTTCTTCGGGGATTTCGGCGTCGCGACCAGTGGCCTGTTTTGAAGTGCTGGAAAATTCTCCCAGGTAATTTTCCCAGTCGGCATTACGAACCAACTCTTCTTCAGCCTGGGATTCGGTCAACGTTTCCGACGCATCAGCAACATCAGCTTCCGTTTCCTTTTCATCAAGAAAAGGATTTTCCAGAAGTTCCTGCTGAACAGTTTCAAGCAACTCCAGACGAGAGAGTTGCAGCAATTTAATGGCCTGCTGCAACTGTGGTGTCATGACCAATTGCTGAGAAAGCTTGAGTTGTTGTCTAAGTTCCAATCCCATAATGTATTTCTCGAAAGGCTAATAGAGTCTTGTTTGATCCACCGGGTTCAAAGCAGGTTCCGGTTCTCCCTTTATGATTCTGATTTAAGTATGTCACACCTACGACAACGAAGCAAGGAGATTGTTATAACCTGCCGTTACTATTCATTATATAGTGGCATTGAAATAGCATGAAAAAGTGTACCAACGATTGGGTACACTGTAAATCGAGAAAGCGTAAAAGTTGAAACGCGGGAATTACAGGCTGAAGTCCTCGCCAAGATAAATCTGTCGTGCACGACTGTTTTGAACAATTTCTTCAGGCGATCCTTCAAGAATAACATTGCCTTCATACACAAGGTATGCCCTGTCACAAATGTTCAACGTCTCACGCACGTTATGATCGGAAATCAGAATACCGATTCCCATACTTTTCAAGACTGAAATAATTTCTTGAATATCAATGACCGCGATGGGGTCAATCCCTGCAAACGGTTCATCCAAAAGGATAAATTGTGGATCAAGAATCAAAGCCCGTGCAATCTCAAGCCGACGACGTTCTCCACCAGACAAAAACATGGCAGCCTGATCGGCCAATTTCGTGATGGTAAACATCTCCATCAATTCATTGGCCCGGGCCATTTGCTTTTTGGCAGACAATGAAGTCTGTTCAAGGATGATTTCCAAATTTTGTCGGACAGTTAGCTTTTTGAAAATGGAACTTTCCTGTGGAAGATAACTCACTCCCATTCGAGCCCGTTCATGAAGCGGTTTTTCCGTCAAATCTATGCCGCTCAAAGTCACATTGCCGGTATTTGGCTCGACAATGCCCACAAGCATATAGAATGTCGTTGTCTTTCCCGCGCCATTCGGACCGAGTAGCCCTACAACCTCTTGAGGATTCAGCTCCAGATTGATGCCGTGCACGACCTCTTTTTGGCCATACCGTTTGGAAAGATTTGTCGCCCGGAGTCCTTTTTCCATTTATTGCACCTTCATGTTGCCAGGTGTCATGAAAATAGCCTTGACCCGTTGCCCGGTTCCACCCACCACTTCAGATCGATTGTCTTTGATATCAAATTTGATAATTTCGCCGGTCAGACTATTAGGACCGTCCTGCAACAAAGGGTTCTGCTCCATTTGCAACATTTGTTCTGTGACAAAATACGTGAGTTTGCCACAGGTACCTTCCGATGTACCTTTCTTGGCTTTGACATTTCCCTCTGCAATGATGCGATCAACACTGTCCGCGGTCAATTTCTTGCCGGTTTTGGAAGAAAGATATGCAGACAAGGAATCGGCCCACAACGTAAGTTGTCCATGCTCGGCAACAACATTCCCCACAAACGAAACAACCTTTCCGGTCTCGTCATACGTCATCCGGTCAGAAGTAATTTTGACCGGCATTTTGCTTGGATCGATTCCAATTTTTGAGGCATCTTCCCGAGGTGCCGCGACAACGGGGGCCTTGACCTTACCCTCTCCTTTTTCCGTGGAAGAAACGGTTTGAGCCTGTTGTTGTTTTTCAACCTGAGACAGCACGGTCTCTTCAACTGGCTCCAAGAATTTGATATTGGAATATCCTATGGCTTTTTTCTTTTCCCGAACCGCTTCGGTGGGATTAAAAACTGCTGCCCATCCATTTTTGATAAAATCAACTTTGACCCGTTGTCCTTTGGTCAAAGTCAGCACATGCTCACTCGCTTTGTCAGGACGTTCCCGGACATTGAGATTAACAGTGGCTTCTCGAAGCTCTCCCCATTCCCCAGCCTGGACCGTAGAAGGGAAAATCAACAATGCCACCCCAAAAAATAGGGCCAATATATCTCGTTTTGTCATGAACGACTCACTCCTCATCTTCATCCGGCAAATTGGTATCGAACCCTTCGGGGGCAAGCAAAGCCGTCACAGCTCCGGCAGCCACAAGCTGTCGAGTCACAAGATCAATTTCCAGGGCCGTGGCCTGAATGGTCAAATCTGGACGACGAACTGTCACCCCGCCCTTGAGATACACTTTATCGATTGCACCAACATAATCAAGTTGCTGCGCATCCAGGGCCAGTGTCCCGAATCGTCCGGAAACATTATCATACAATGTCAGATTGTCATTGGCCTGATCGACTTCTCCACGATCAGACCGGACATAGACTTCTTTACGATCCGTGCCCAAAAAAGCCGTCAACTGCGGCGTTTCGACACCGATCAACCCTCTTTCCTGATTATATTTTGCCGTTTTTGCGAGCAATTTCCACGTCAGGCTTCCCTGTTTACCTTGAACAAGTTCAATGTCCTTGGCAACGACATTCGCTTCTTCCAGCAAACGTTGGCGTGATTTGGAACCTTCTGTCTGCAAGGCCTCGTGCTCGATAATCGGATCAGCAAAAAAAACAGCGTTGATCGTCAGCCCGGCAACAAGACCAATGGCAAAAATCAAAAGAATTATGAGCGTAGGACGCCGTTTCATTACTTGATCCACTGCTGCAATGCCGCGTCCTTGAGGCCCCGGGCTTCGAGGATGAACATAATGGCTTCTCTGACAGCCCCTTCTCCTCCAGCACGGGAAGCAACCCAATCCGCCGCTTCAATGGTTTCAGAAACAGCATTGGGCACACTCATGGCCAAACCGACAGTACTCATGGCACCAAGATCAATCCAATCATCGCCCATAAAGGCAGCTTCAGAGACTGAAATCCCAATACTTTCACATATTTCTTGCACCAAAGGTGCCTTATCATGCTTCCCTGCATAATAATGCGTGATCCCCAATTCCCGAACCCGTTTTTCAACAGGTTTTTGATTGAGTCCCGTGATTACCGCAATTTCAAGTCCTACGGCTTGCGCCAATTTTATGCCCAATCCATCCTGAACATGAAATCGTTTCATGATGAATCCCTGGTCGCCATAATACAGGCCACCGTCAGTTAGGACACCATCGACGTCAAGAATCAAGAGCTTGACGTTTTGTGCGAGCACTGCCGCGCTATCCTTCACGGTTCAACTCCCACAAGGCTTTCAAACGCACTAAAAGTTTTTCAACAGTGCTGAGATGCAGGCTGTTCGGCCCATCACATAACGCATTATCCGGATCGGGATGCACTTCCATGAACACGCCATTGGCCCCGGCCGAAACCGCAGCCGAAGCGAGAATCGCGACATACTCACGCTGTCCACCAGACATTCCGCCCAACCCACCGGGCAATTGCACCGAATGAGTGGCATCCATGACCACAGGAACTCCAAAGCTCTGCATCTGCGGAATGGATCGCATATCCACCACCAGATTGTTATACCCGTATGTGGACCCACGTTCCGTTAACCAAACCTGTTCGTTGCCTGAAGCGCGGACCTTTTCCACCGCATTTTTCATGTCCCACGGGGCCAGGAACTGCCCCTTCTTGATATTGATGACCCTGCCGGTTTTTGCGGCAGCAACAAGCAAATCGGTTTGACGACATAAAAAAGCCGGAATTTGAATGACATCAGCGACTTCGGCAACAGGCGCGGCCTGCTCTGGATGATGGATGTCAGTCACCACAGGCAAGCCTGTGATTTTCTTGACCTCTGCGAGTATTTCCAACCCTTTTTCCATGCCTGGACCGCGAAAACTTGTCACGGACGTCCGGTTCGCCTTATCAAAAGAACTTTTGAAGACGAGTGGAAGATCCAGTTTTGCTGCCAATTCCGCTAATGTACCCGCAGTTCGGAGCACAATTTCCCGGCTTTCGATAGCGCAGGGTCCGGCCAGAATAAACGGGCCGGACCGGCTGGTTTGGTACAAATTGACCATAGATTATTTTTTGCCCTTCTCATCCTTGGCTGCTTTGATAAAATCACGGAACAACGGATGCGGATTCATGGGATTGGACTTAAATTCCGGATGGAACTGACACCCCAAAAACCACGGATGATCCGGAAGTTCCACAATTTCCATGAGCGATTCATCCGGTGCTGTCCCGGACAGAACCATACCGTGCTCTTCAAACTGCGGGATGAATGCATTGTTGTATTCAAAACGATGCCGGTGGCGTTCATTAATTTTTTCAGTTTTATACGCAGCATACGCAACCGTGTCTTTTTTCAATTTACACGGATAAGAACCAAGACGCATGGTGCCGCCTTTTTCAGAATCTTCACACCGAGTTTCCGTTTTCTTGGTCCGGAAATCATACCATTCTTTCATCAGATAAATGATATTGTTCGGCGTCTTGGAATCAAACTCTTCGGAGTTGGCATCTTCCAGACCGATAACATTTCTGGCGAACTCGATACAGGCGCACTGCATGCCGAGGCAAATTCCAAAGAAAGGCACCTTGTTTTCACGAGCATACTGAATGGCGAGAATCTTTCCTTCCACTCCACGAGCACCAAAACCACCAGGAACCAGGATACCATCCAGGCCTTGCAGTTTTTTCTCGACATTCTTGGCATTCACTTTTTCAGAATTCACGTACTCCAGTTCAACGGCGACCTCATTGCCAACACCACCGTGGATCAACGCTTCATGCAGGCTCTTGTATGCTTCTGTCAAATCGACATATTTACCAATAATACCAATCTTTACCGAGCCTTTGGGATTGTACAGGGTGTGGACAAGATTCACCCACGGAGACAATTCAGCATTACGTGCAGGTAACTTCAACAAAATAGCAATTTTCTGGTCAACGCCCTGTTCATAAAAATGCAGCGGCACTTCGTAAATGGATTTGACGTCTTCACTCGTAAAAACAGCGTCTTCGTCAACATCACAGAACAACGCGATTTTGCGTTTCAAATTGTTTTCGAGTTTTTCTTCCGAACGACAGATGATGATATCCGGCTGAATACCGATACTCCGCAATTCCTTGACCGAATGCTGCGTGGGCTTGGTTTTCAGTTCGCCAGCGGCTTTCAAATACGGGACCAAGGTCAGATGGATATACAGGACATTTTCCTTACCCAAATCGTTCTTGAGTTGGCGGATAGCCTCAAGGAAAGGTTGCCCTTCGATATCACCGACGGTTCCACCGATCTCGATGAGAACGACATCCTCGCCGTTGGGCAGGTTGATAACCGCTTCCTTAATCGCATCCGTAATGTGAGGGATGACCTGTACCGTGCCGCCAAGGTAGTCGCCACGACGTTCTTTCTGAATAACGGAATTATAGATTGAACCTGAGGTGTAGTTATTCTGCTGGCTCAATGCGGTACCGAGATACCGCTCATAGTGGCCGAGATCGAGATCGGTTTCCGCGCCGTCATCCGTGACGTACACTTCACCGTGCTGAAAAGGATTCATCGTTCCAGGATCAACATTAATATATGGATCGAGCTTCTGAATTGTCGCCTTCAAACCACGTGCCTGGAGAAGCGCGCCAATAGATGCGGCGGAAAGTCCCTTGCCCAGAGATGAGAGAACACCGCCGGTAATAAATATGAATTTGGTTTTCATACGAAAAAAAGCCCCTTCTTTCTGCTTGAATTATCTGAATATATTATGATCAACCTTCTGCATCGATCATGTTGACTGTCGTGCGCCGGACACGTATGTTCCTTGCCCAACACTGCACTGCTCTGCAAAGTATGCAAGGTAGTACGACAAAGTCAATACGAAGAGGAGAATTTCATGGCGCGCGTCAATGCACTTGTCATCACAGGATACGGTACCAACTGCGAAAAGGAATCCGCTTATGCGCTCAAGCAGGCGGGAGCAGCGACTGCCGATATCGCCTATTTTTCCGACCTTGCCGCAGGCCATGTGCGCATGGATAAATACAATTATTTGTTGTGCCCCGGTGGTTTTCTCGACGGAGACGACCTGGGTGCCGCACAGGCTGCCGCACTTCGCTGGCGTTGGTCAAATGATGCGGACGGCAAACCGGTTTTAAACCAGCTCAAAAGTTTTTTTGACAACGGCGGTATCATACTCGGTATTTGCAACGGTTTTCAACTTTTGTGCAAATTGGGATTGCTTCCGGCTCTCGGTGGCAAATATTTCGAACGACAGGTCTCTCTTTCCTATAATGACTCAGGTCGATTCGAAGATCGTTGGGTCCGACTCAAAACGAATCAGGCATCCCCATGTGTCTTTACCAAGGGGATAGACATGATCGACGTCCCGATTCGTCACGGTGAAGGAAAAATCATCCCCATGGATGAACCGACCTTTCAGGCGTTGCAGGCAGAAAACCTGATCGCCGTGCAATACGTTCATCCCGAAACTGGCGAACCGACCCAGGAATATCCGTATAATCCGAATGGCTCACCACTCGGCATTGCGGGTCTCACCGATCCGTCAGGACGCATCCTGGGTCTCATGCCGCACCCGGAAGCATACAATCACGTCACCAACCATCCGTCATGGACTCGGGGTACTGACCCGAACATGCCGCTTGGTCTGGCCATGTTGGAAGCTGGTGTTAAATATCTGGCCGACCAATAGGTCCACGATTTCCATGTCACAACGAATTCCTCCTGAACCACCGACCGGCATACGCTGGCGTTCGCTTATGGACGTGGCGTTTCAGGAGGCGTGCAAGGCCGCCCATATGGGGGAAACGCCCATTGGCGCGGCCTTGTTTGACATGGATGGGACGCTCATTGCGAGTGCGCACAACCAGCCCATTTCCCGCCTCGATCCCACCGGACACGCCGAAGTGTTGTGCCTTCGCAAGGCCGCGCAAAAGAAACAGAATTATCGCCTGACGAACACCATCATGGCCGTCACGCTTGAACCCTGCCTGATGTGTACCGGCGCACTGATTCACGCCCGTGTGCAAGGGGTTATTTTTGCCGCATTCGACACACGGGCCGGTGCGCTGGTTTCAAATCTGAATGGCTGCGCCCTGCCCTTCACGAATCATTCGCTGTGGACCGTTCACGGCGTCATGGAAGAAGAGTGCAGCACCCTCCTCAAACGATTTTTCCTTGAACGTCGAAAATAGATTCCCTTCTTTACAAGTCTGAAATGCGCCTTATTGTTTCTCCTCCACCAATTTTTTTCAGGAGTTGAACCAATGAAGATAGCACTTCCGACCCGAGACGGGCGTATTGACGATCATTTTGGTCATTGTGACCATTACACTATTATGACGTTGGATGATGATAAAAACATTATCCAGAAAGAGCGCATGGATTCGCCGGAGGGATGCGGTTGCAAATCCGACATCGCCCCGATTCTGGCCTCAAAAGGCGTACAAGTCATGCTTGCAGGCAATATGGGCCAAGGCGCGGTTAATGTGCTTCAGGCGAATAAAATTGAAGTCATTCGAAGCTGTTCCGGCCCGATCGAGCGCGTTGTCCAGCAATGGCTGGCCGGAGAAATCAAGGATGAACTCATTGTTTGTACGCACCACGATTGCGGCAATCACGCATAAATCGGGTCTTTCGACAAAACATTTCAATAAGATCGGCAAAAAGTCTTGCCAGTCGGGCCGAGTCTGTTTATAAACCATTTCCACTTCGGGCAAACCGAGGCTGAATCACGGAGAGGTAGCGAAGTCCGGCCGTAACGCGCTCGACTCGAAATCGAGTTATGGGTCAAACCATACGTGGGTTCGAATCCCACCCTCTCCGCCAGCATTCTCAAGGGGTTACGTGTTAACACGTAACCCCTTTTCTTATGTCTTTTATGGGAAAATATGCAAAAAAATATGCAATTGGTCTAAAAAAGTCCTTTTTCTCATTGCACCCATTTATTGCACCCATGAATCGGGCATACTTACTCTTTTTTTCTCTTCGGCCACGCCGTCTTGACCGCTTCCACATGCACTGCCCACGTCCCGTGATACAGCATATCCATTTGCTCACCAATCGGCCCGTAGGCTGCTTCCCTAATCTCCGACCACCCGCCAGATTTGTACCAGTCGGTTGTTTTGAGCCAGTTCAAAGTTACCTCGGAAGCAGAGTCTGGAAGTTCCGATATACAAATTTTTGCGACATCAAGGTCGTCCCACAGCTTGAGATGCTGGATATATTCCGCCTTGCCCTTGCCGATCACACGAATCAAATTGTCAAACATGGTTATGCTCCTATGGACGGGATGCCTGTATCAACGGACATGCAGCCAATTTGAATGACGTTTCCATTGTCATCGGTCTTCGTGACAACATTATCGACAACATAAATTTCTCCATCATTATCCCAATCCGTATCGTAAATAAGTTCCTTGAACCAGCAAACCAAGTCCCAAGTTTGTCCGTTGTCGGCGAGGCTAAACAATACTTTGACAGCATTTGGGCCGCCCGAATTCAAGGCATGGGTATCATGTGTGATGCCACCACCATATGCTGACAGCGTGTATTGCTTTATAGATGGCTCAAACAGAGTTTTACTCATATGCGTTGTTGCATAGCCACCAGTGTGGGTAGGGACGCTGCCAGTTAGCTCGGATACAAGACCACAACCAAAGACAACGCGATGGTCGTTAAGATACCAAACATCACCAAACACCTTTACGTCATTCGGGTTCGCAACAGGTCTTACTCGTCTCGCGGCATGATCGTAAATCACACGCACTGCAGAATCTGCCAACATGTCAGCTTCAGAGGCGTAGCCAAGCCCTGCAAATGACCCACCTGTGTTAAACCACAGCATGTTGCCTATGCCGTAAACACCTGCACCGTACTGACTGCTCTCCGACCCATTGACTGCATAGCCCTGCCAAGAGCCGTCATTTTTGCGTAAATACAAACCGGATATGTCTGCGTTTGAGCTGATCGAACGCCCGACCTTAACTGCTCGACGCTGCTCGGTTCCGGTACCGACAGTTTGCAAATCCCCCAACAACTGACTCTGCCAAGTCTTGCCGTTCCAGTAGCCAGCGTTGATTGTGCCGGACTGCGTTCCAGAGCCGCCGATAACAGCCTCAATCTCTGCAACGGTATCCCTGTCAGAGCCAAGAAAGTATTCCGTGCGGGTCTGAGTACCTGCGGTTTTGTTGGCGGTATCTTCTTTGCAAGCTATAACGGTGTAGGTGTTGGAGATTGTAAAGTCGGCTGTCACATCGCCATGTTTGGGATGTATGCCGACCTGATGCCCATCAATCCCAGATACTTGAACAAGGTGCGTAAGATATGGCGTTCCGGAATTACCGAAAACAAAACCAAAAGTATCTTCATAAAGTCGATCATATCCTCCGTACTCTACTGTGGGAGTGTTCGCAGTATTTTGTATCGCTGTGTTCGTTGCGCCTGTCCAGACATGAGTGCGGACAATATTTGGCGTTATCTCAAATACCCCAACAACATCCCAAGCTCCCTCTTCACCAATCAACTGGCCAGATATGAGTTCATTTACCTTGTCGTCAAGGATGGCCTGTCTATCTTTGACAAAGCCATCACCACTTGCAGCGATACGGGTAACCTGTGTGTCACCTTCTGCCGTAACCCGTGCGTTCTGGGTGTTCCCCTCGGAGACAATGCGGGTAACCTGTGTGCCTCCTTCGCCCTCAACATTACCGACCTGAGTAGCACCCGCCGAGTTCACGGCGTTCACTTGTGTGGTCCCGACGGTATTCACTGCCGCCACTTGGTCCGCGCCTTCGGAAGACACGGCATTGACCGAAGTGGTCTCTTGCGCCGAGATATTGGCGATAGCCGCATCTCTCGCGTTTTCCGTGGCCGTCTGCACGGCCTCAGCCCTGACACATGCCTCCTGCGCGGCCTGTGCACTACTCGCCGCATTGGCTTCGCTGGTGGCAGCGTTTTCCGCATACCCCTGCGCATTCGAAATTTCGTCAACGCTCGGCCCGCTTTCAATCCGTGTTCCATCCTCATTAAAAACAAGCGTCCTATTTCCGGTTGGATTGGCCAATTCGACATTGGCACTGTCAGAATCCACGGGAAACGAAATGGCCCTGCTTAATTTTTCAGCCTGGGCAACATTCACTTGTGCCAAACGATCGAGAGACCGTTCCACCACCGAGGATGGAAAAGGGCCATTGAATGACATCTTTTCTTCCTGCGTCATGGAGGGAGATCGATACAAAAGCACCCTTTGTTCGGCCGAAAGCCCGGTTTCGAAAGCCACATGCCCATATTCGTTGTCAGTGACACGCGACGGATCAGCAGGAAGTGTCACGGTATACCCGGATGTCACCAAGACACCATTCACATACACATCCAGTTCATTGACCGTGTACACCTGAAACGTTATCTGAAATGTCACCTGCCCTTGCGTGGCAATATACGCTTCCTTGTTCTTGGTATTGGAAAAAGACATTACCTATACCCCCCTCCATGCTTGATATACGTTGAAGGCGGGAAGATCATCTCCTGCCCATTTTCCTTTTTCAGTCGTCGTTCCATACGCCGCAAATACCCCGGACTCGCCATTTCCTGAAGATGATAGAGAATGAGATAATCAAGTGTAATCCGCGTGTACCACAAGTTAATGAACGGCAAATTATTCTTCACCAAATGAAAAGCCCTTGCAGCACTCGGCGGGTCACCATGAAGTGTGTTCATGGCCATCTTGACAAAATCGTCTGCCGTATTCGGAAACGGTCCCTCAAGCGTCTTCAAGGGACTAGATCCGAATCGATCAAATTTGTTCATCAAAAAATCTCCATAGATACCAGCACCACCACCCTGCATGAAGGCAGCAGTCCATGTCCCAGGATCAGTGAAATCTCGTGGTTTCCTGCCCTTGGCAGCATCCTTCAAGAACATGGCCAAATAACCGAGCACGGTTGTGGAAGCGATAAGGTGAGCCAGTCCTCCCACATCAACCTTGCCGCCTGGTGCCCCGCGCAAATGTGCCATGATCTGCCGTTGCGTGAAGGCAATGGGAAAACTCTTGAATTGCATCATGAACCGCGCTGCTTCGCCCCACAAAGTCCCCGGCTGCAAACCTGCCGTTTGCCACCGTCGCGTGCGCTCATCAGGTACAATCACGCCATAGTTTGTCTCATCGATAAAATACGCCCCAAGCTTGTCCTCGATGTCCATACGAGCAGCTTCACGCAATGCTTCACGACGTTTGTGCAATTGCATGTCCACGTGCATGACGTAGACCGGATCATCAACGGGAGTATCACCCCCCTTTTTCTTATGATGCTTCAACCATTGATCTTGAACAAAGGCTTCATATTCAGCCAATTTTGGGGCGATATAGGCATCCACAACTTCATCACTGAGAAATTTCGCGGCCTCCGGTGTCACATAGCCTTTACCATCCACCTCGTGCAGCTCAAGCGTCTGCACAGCCTTCCATGTCCGTTCGTCAATACCGTGTTGGAGAAGCGTGGAGCGGAACCGCTCGGACAACTTGGCCCAATCCTGTTTGCTGCGCATGGCCATGTGCGCTGAACTCATAAGGGCAAAAGTGGTTCTATTTCGTTCGGTCCAATCCGTCAGACCGGACAACTTGAAAAATGTCTGTTGCGCTGCGCTGAATTTACCGTGAACCTGATCCTCTGCCATGAATCGAGCATGAATATCACCCATCATACCGTCAAATCCGACACCAAGTAGATAGGCTATTTCCTTTTTCTCATGAGGCAACTTGCCTTCAAACAGCCCATGCAATATCCCTGCATAACTTTCAGGCAACGGCATATCCTGCACACGAAGCCGAGCTGCCGCCGTGGCAAGATCGGTCACAGAAGACATGACTGCCATGCCGAGCTTTGCCATGGACGTCCACGACCGAAAGAACGCTCCGGCCTTTGCCCCAATATAATTATGAGGTCGATCAGCCCGTCCGGTCACAAGGTTGAATCCCATGGCAAGAGGACTGTTCACCTGATCGAAACTCCGAGGCAACTTGCCCGCCTGTTTTTTTTTCTGTTTGTCGGTCAGGGTCGGGTCGTTCCAAATCTTCTTTTCAAGGTGCTTGACGTATCGCTCCATGAACGCCTGCGGATTCGGTCCCATAAATTCCATTGACGCCGCATTGACCGCATTGTCCCGCAAATGATGCATCACCGAATCAAAAACGTTACCCGTGCCAAAAGTTTCGGCATATTCCATCCATGCCTCAGCGTTCTTGAAGAACAACATCCGGTGCTGATTGGCGAGCTGCTGCGCCAAATCGGATGGCCCGGACAAAACCATGTTCTGCCAGTCTGTCACTGTGGCCACATCAATTCCGCGTATGATTTTGTTGTAAATTTGTTCCAAAGCCTCGTTCAAATGCTCCGGCGGCATGTTGCCAAAGGTCCGCTCCATATCCAATAAGCCATGCTTGACAATGAAATCTCGCCATTCATTCAAACCGGATTGCATGATCTTGGCCACGTCATGTCGTTGCGGCACCCAATTGGTGAGCCGCTTCACATCCGCGCCCGCCTTCTGCACCCTGCGCCGCGACACATCGGCCACGTCGGAAAGCACCTGCGCCAACCACTGCGCGTCCTTGTTGCCGGTCACACATTGCCCTTCGTCGATATGAAACATTTCCGTAGTCACATCATTAAGGAATTGTTTGTCCCGCTTGATGAGCTTGAGCACATGAGGCCGTTCCCCCTCGATCATGGAAAGGATTTTCCCTGCCCACCGCTGTTCAAGGTCAGCGCGCCGCGTGGACACGGACACACGCCCCCCTTTCATGTTTGCATGATGTCCAAGCAGAACTGCATCCAGAGCTTGCACATAGGACAACTGCCCATTATGCCGAAGCCCTTCCACCTGCGCGTCGAACTTTTCTCGAACAATGATGTTTTTCAAAAGTTGTTGTTTTTCACGAATGGCCGCACTGTTTGCTGTCTCACCAAACCCTTGGGCAATCATATTCAAATCTATATCCGCACTATCTAATTTCATTTCTGCGGATATGCGCTCTTTTTGATCCATCATGGCCTGCATGATATCCATGGCCGTATTGTCATCCACTCCGGCCCGATTCATGATATCCTGCACACAATTATCAACTTGATACCGCGCCATTACATGCCCCCTTTGATGATGCATTCGGCAGCAATCAGAAAACCGTTCGAAATCCGTTTGGCACGCTCAACACCACGTTCTGCTCCGTTCAGTTCCAACACCTCCTCTTCAGTCACCCGCCCGGCTTCGATAAGAGCCTGCACATCTTCCGCGTCTCGCGACAAAATTTCCTCCACTTCCACGGCCTCAATCGGATCAACCGTTTCTGTTTCCTGACGCTCCGTGCGCCAATCCAACCGTTCCGCTGGCGGATGCTCTCCAAATTGTTCCGAAAGAATCCGGGACAAGGCTTCACCGGCCTGGTCCATGTCCGCCCCGTTGAATAGCCGCACCCGCGCCCGTCCATCCGGCAAAAACTCCACTGCGCCGTTGGACCGACCATCCACTGCAAATCGCTGTGGACCGTGACGCGAAATGCTCGGGCTGCCATCCATGGTCCACCGCACCGCATCCTTGACGATCCACGCAACATCTTCGTCCGTCATGGCCACATCGAGACCGCATTCCCGCAAGAATTTTGCAAACCATGCCTTGATGCTCTCCCACGCCGACATCTCCAGTTCGGACAGGTCGCCGCCCTCAACAATCTTCTCGCCGATGTGCGCCAGCATCTCCTCGGCGGCCTCGCGCCGGTGTGCCACCCTGTTGAAATCCAATCCATATTGTTGCCGAATGCCGTCCAGTTCATCTGGGCCGAAATGGTCGAAAACCGAATCCATGAGTGTATTGAATGCCGCATCATCGCCCACCAGCCCACGCAATCCATGATGCACACCCTGTTCATGAAGCCAGGTTGAAACGGCCTGTTCAACGGACTCCATGGCATCGGCCACAATGTATACGGTCTGCCCATCATGGACGCCGCGGACACCGCCAACCATTTCCCTCTGTCTATACAAGGCCTTGATATGCTCCGGCAGTTCAGCAAAAGTATTGACGACCTTCAAAACGGCCGCATTCTTTGCTCGGGCTTGAAGAGTTTCAACAGCGGATCTGACACCACTTTGCAATGACTTGCCATCACTATTCGCTTGGTCTATAATAGGATGCATATCTTGGCGGGTGGGAGCGTTCCCCGTATCCCCGGCAAGGTTGGTTGACTGAGACGCTTCAGGCTTAACCCAGCCTTTTTCTTTATCTATCAATCTCGCCCATTCGGCCTTTCCCTTCCCTCCACTCGTCGGGAATTTCGTTTGTGTTTCATTGGCAAAAAGCACAATCGTATCATAAATATCCTTCTGAGTCTCTTCGTCAAAAAACTTCTTGAGAAAAACGACCTTTTCCCCATCTTTTTTAGAGATTGTCAATTTGACGTCTTCATTTTTCAATGTTTCGGGGAAAGTATGAATATATTCCTGTCTCTTCTTCTGCTTCATGAAATACGCATAATCAAGATCAGTTCCCCCCTTCACCTTTTTGAGGGTAATTCCATGTGGGAAAAGGTGGTTGACTATTTTTTTGAGCGTCTCAACATACTCATTGGGATCTTCATATTTAAGCCTTTTAATTGTTTGAGGCTCCAGACTTTCAAAATATGCCTTCATGGAACTTCTATCCTTGAGACTCAAGGGCGTTCCGGTGTCGTCGTACAGCACCTTCTTGGCAAATCGAATTCCATCCCCGTCATCACCACCCACGGTCACATCGGCAATATACTTCTTCACCCACGTATCCGTGTCCATGCCCTGCGCTGCTGCCAGCCCATCCCAATGCTTCAGGAATATTTCGGCCTGCTCACTTTCCAACCCTCCATTCACGAGGCTCGCAAAGGCCCGATCACGGTTGAACTGTCCCTGTTCAACCGTCTCCTTGAGAATGGGAGCCACATCCACGGACCGACCATCGCCAATATCCAACGCCGCCTTTTGCAGCGACCGCAAAACCATATCCTTTGTCTCACCTCTGAAATACTTGGCCCACGTACCACCTGCACCACCAAACAACATTCCCACAGTGCCACCCAACACGGTATCAACCGCGTAGTCTTCAAACGTAATGGTTTCGCCGCGACGTTTCAGATCGGCCCCGATAGCCGGATTGAAAAGGATATTGCCCGCTGCCGCCTCTGCACCAGATGCCACCATGCGTCCGGCGATTGACCCCATTTTTCCAATCATCTTGAGCTTGGTTGCCTGCCCCAACAAGGGGATATAGTTCACCGGGTCGATAAATCCGGTCCCCATCTGTACGCCAAATCCGACAACCTTCTGCGCCGTGGTCTGCTTGGCCAGCACGGCATCTCGGGCACGCCGTTCGTCGTATTGTTCTGCAAGAATACGAGCACGAACTGGCGTCATGTTGTCTTCCCACTCAATATTGTCTCGATAAAAATCAGATTCTTTCCACTCTTCTTCGTCCATCACCGGAACTTCTGCACGTTTTACCTGATGCGCTCGGTACTGATCATACTGAGTAATCGGGTCATACGGATTACCCCCACCCCAAAAACGACTTTTGGATACCCCGTACTCAGCTTTTTCGGCTCTCGCTATCTGATCTTCATCCCACAAGAGACGAGGAGAAAACCAATCCCACGCGGCCGAAACGTTTGCGCCAAAAGCCTCACCCCATGAGGAGTTCTGCATTCCAAGGTTCAACGCCTCATCATGCTTCGTTGCCAACCGATCTTTCGGAGTCATGAACACTAGTGAATCTCCCAATCTTTTTTACCGGAGGCAATGGTCCCCACATGCACATCAAGGGAATCAATCATGTCCAACTCGTCATACGTGACTACAACCGGCTTGCCGTCCCGATGCATGACACCACCCCCCAAAGGAAGCACAAGCGAAAAGCCCTTGCCGTCTTCTGAATTTTTCCACACCCCATTCCGATAGGCCTCCATTTCAGGAGGCAACCGACGGCTCATTTCACGCAACTTGTCGGCCACGTCGTCCGCGTCCATCTCGGCAGGAGTAAAAATCAAGACATTTTCATCTGCCACGGTCTCGAATCGTCCCCATAATTGGTCCATGACCCCGGTTCCATCACCATCGGCCAACCCCATTTTCAAAGTCATGTCATAAAGTTCCTGATTCATACGCGTATATTTAGGATTTCCGGTCACGCGGTACAATTGCATGAACACATCACCCGGCCCCCCGAAGTATGCGTCTGAAACGTCCTTGGTGATGCTCTTCTTTTCAACAGGATCAACAACGATATCCGACATCTTCATCGACGCAATATCCAAGACCTTGCGCCCTGTAACCGGATCATCCATGTAGACTTCAGCCATGAACGTATGTCCCAACCCAAGATCAAGCTCGGCCAACGCCTGCCGCGAATACTCACCATAAGCGGAGATTTGCTGAAGCATCTTGGCCTTACCATCCCCGTTGGCCCGTTCGTATTGGTCTTTCAACCCCTTGGCCTGTGCCGAGGTCAGAACCTTTGGCTCAACCGCACCAAGTTCACGCTGCAATGCCATGGATGCCTGCACCACGAACGGTTCAAGATCTTCATCCTTTACCCACGGGTCAGCCGCTGCACGCGCCCGGTTCTCTGCGTCTTTTCGCACAAATCCCGCCTGATCCGCTTGAAACGCGGTGTACCGCTGTTGCACCATCTGTCCGGCACTTCGATACATTTCCATATCCGCAACATACCCATCACTGCCCGGCTCCGGCTTCAAGGTCTCCACCATGGCAAACTGGTCGCTGAAAGGTTTATTTTTCACTGCATTCAACGAATCGGCCACCCGGGCAGTCCTGTTGAACTGGGATTGCAACAGGGCCGCCTTTGCCGCTCCCTGTTCCCCCAATGTTGCCAATTCAGCCAGCATTGTTTCAGTTCCATCCATGGGAATCCCGGTCTCCATGGCCGAAGCCAATGAGTCTTGAAGCCTGGGCAACAAGACAGTGCCCCTGTCAATCTGCCGTTGGGCAACCGTCCGCTCCTGTTCACGAACCGCCGCCCGATATGTCGCCTCCACTGATGCGGCCTGATTCGGACTCAAATGCATGAACGGCTCTGGATTAAACACCTCACCACGTTCGGCCATTCCCTGCACCATGCGCAAGGAACGCTTGTAATCCACTGCATCCATGGTTGAATTCCAGGTCTTGGCAAAGGCTCCTTCCGACATAAAAGGCTGAAACGATGTCACATAGCCCTCAAGTTCTTTTCTCGCTGCCTGATACTTTTCCCCATCAGCGGCTTGAATAGCCTTGTTCATGCGCACATCCATTCCTTCCGGCATGGTGGCAAGACGCATTTCCCCATCACGTTTATCAATGAATGCCCGGGTATGCCGTGCATCCCGTTGCATGGTCCGTTCAAAATCGTTGGTCAGAAAATCAGATGCCCGGTGATGAATCCCACCCTTAATCCCGTCAACCAGAGCTTTCACATCCTGACTGCGCCGCTCGGCCAATGTGTCGAGATCCGTGTCCACCTTGTATTTTTCATCCAATTCGACAATCCCGGATTCCAATTGAACACGAGCTGTCTCCACATCATTACGGACCCGATTGTCACTCATGGACTGGGCAATGGACTGCAAGGCGTTTGACAGATGTTGCACACCGCTTTTGTCCAATTCGTGAGCACGAAATCCCTGAGAAGCCTGCTGTCCCTGCGCTGTATATTTTCCGAGTTCCAGTGTCATTTCAGTTCTCTACAGATTAAGAAATTCATAAGAGTGTTTCATGAGCGTTCCCGCTGTCTTGAGATATCCCTGCCGGCGGCTGTTCGCCCCGCTCCGGGCATGGGCCTCGCTCTCCGCATTATATCTGTCTATCTGGTTGGCTGTGTCCGTCCGAATATTTTCAGCCTGTTTTTCAAGCTGATTGGCAAGGTCGGCAAGAATGAACTGAGCTGATCCCCCCGTTCCTCCCTGATGCGATGCAACCGCCACTTCCTGCCCCATTGTGTGCCGCGCCTCACGAAGGAATTGTTCCAAAGTTCGTGCCCCGGCATCCTTGGTCCTTTGCGCATCCACATGTGCCTGTCGGCTATTGAAAACAGCCGTCTTCCACGCGGATTCGGAAGCATCAATCTGCCCGAACGTCTCCAAGGCAGTCGCTCCACCAAAAAGCGTTTTCGAAAACCCGTTTTTCATGATTAATCCTTGAATTCAAAATGTCTGTCGAGTCGTTGCAAACGAAAGGGAAGGGGCTGGTCATGGACCAGATAGAGGTCGGCAAAAGGATTGTATGTCCCCTTGATTTCAACTCTCTTGACACCGGTAAACAAATCGGGAGCCTGATCCATTCGGTCTGATGTGGTCCTGAAAACAACAGGCTGCAAATCTTCTTCATCAAGACTTGGACCACACTTCAGTCCCAAAGATCCCCACATGTAGATGATAGCCCAGTCATTCCGGCGGTCCTTGCCTGCGGTACTGCCCTGCTCGGACTGAAGTTCCACGCGCATCGGTGACCAAATTGCCCGATAATTCAACCCGACATGGACCTTGCAGGCCGGGAGCTGAAGAGAAACGGTCCCATTGTGAACAATCTGCCGAGGATGCACTGACCCATCCGCAAGGATATCAACCGTCTCACCCTCAAGATGCTCCAGACCGCACACGGTCTGCACAGCCGGTCCAGCATACGTCAAACCACAGTCCACATAGAAACAATCTTCCTGAAGATCGCCTTCTTCGTATTCGGCTTCCATGCATTCGATATATCGACGCGTCTGCCCTTGAATGGTTCTGCGCACGATCAAATACACGTCATCCAGGCCATCGCCAGGGATACAGGCTATGGATTCGACAATTGGAGGACCGCCAAGATAATTTCCACCCAAAACGCGAGGCGTCCAGGCTACCACCTTGTGTTTCTTGCTGTAGGTCATGGATATGAGACGCCCATCCGCACACACCGCCCACAAGGTGGGACGCGGCGTGCGTTGAAACGCCCACTCGACAATACCCGATGTCGTCAAATGCTCGGCATTCTCTGTCAATTCACTCTCTGAAAGGCCATCAGTTTCAAAAGCATAACTCAAGGAATACACCGTGCGCCCTTGTTCCTGCACCATGACCACATCTGGACCGATCCGAACAGGATCAACATTTGCCGACCCAAGGGCCAAATCCTGCCGGGGCGTCTGGTTGCGCGGAGTGAGGGGTTCCTGTCCCGGCGTCACGATCCGATATTCCCCGGTATTGGTTCCAAACATGAGATACTGTGCCCAAGCTCCCCACCGAATGGCATTGGCCTTTTCACCGCCAAGATCACGAGTGAATGCGCTGTTATCCAGCACTTCCCCTTTTTCATTGGTGGGAGAAAAATCAAAAATATCATCTGCCGCCGACTGCACGTACCTGCGAGGTTGTGTTCTGGTTCCGGTAAAACCGAGAGCCGGACCGACCCAATGCACGTTGAACGGATATCCGGTCTCCTCACTCCACGCGCCAAGATTCCATTCTTCGGTGGCCGCCGTACTGCCAAATTTCTGTTTGATATCGACCTTGACATGCGTCGCATCCACGAATTCGGTAATCACGCACCAGCCAACGGTCACGTCCGTACCTGATGTATGCTGTAGCCGCACGAATCGCCCCACACTTTTTTCCGTGAAAGGCGCAAATCCCGTCCCCTTGGCGGTCAACGTCTTATTGGTTCCGGTCGTGGCAGAAACGGCAAACTTGAAATCATCATTCGGATTCACGTCCTCCCACGGACCAGCCTCGAAAGGATAATCCTTGATACTCCATGCACTGTGCGCGGACCGGGTGAGCATTTTCTGACACATGTCCCCATGAGTCATGATAAGCGTATCCGCCGATTGCGTCCGCTTCATGTCCACAAGCTGCGCCTCGGAATATGGACTGGCCAATTCATAGATTGGAGTCGCTTCCCATGTGGCTTCCCACGAAATACCGGTCCCGGGCGCGTTGTCATCGCTTGAAGTATGCGCAACACGGCTCCGATACATGACATTATTCCTGCATACGAATGAGGAAACTGCATACTCGATCGAGGCTTCCCACGCTGAAGTTTCAAGAACCCAAAAGGACTCCCACGCCCCCCCTGTACCCGGCTCATTTTCACTACTCGCCGTATGGCCTTGAATACATCGATAGATGGAATCGGCATGATTGACAGAGACGGATATTCCGAATCCCGAATCCACGGTCCAATCCGCTCCGGTCGGCCTGATGATCTGCCCTCCATTCATGATAAACCGAAAAGACGAATCCCCAGCCTCGATAATGTATGCCTGATCCAACGAGAACTCGAACGGGATCAATTTGGCCCGCTTGGTTTCATCCTTGAGCGGACAAATGAACCGTGTTCCCGCACCTTTTTCAGCCGGTCCGCCAATAAGCGGACGGCTGTTCTGCATGGTTCGCATGGCACGAATTCTCGGTTCGTAATCAAGCCGCCATTCGAGTGCCGCAAGATCATGCTCACCAGCATTGAAAATCGTCTGTGTCAAAGTCGGCATGGAATCTCCTAGCCCATATGAGCAATTTCCCATTCACCAGGTTGGACCTCAGGCGGTGCAGCCTCCATGGAATCCAATGTTTTGGCCGTAGCAATCTTTTGTTCATAGAGCTGATATTGTGTCACGGCATCCTTGCTCTTGCCGATTTCCGGGCCGATGGCCGAAGCGAACCGCGCGACAAATGCCCCGACAAAAACCGGACTCCACAAGGTGGTATCCTCGACCCGGCAAATGGCCTTGACCACAATCGGTCCTTGCTCGTCACAAAAGATCGATCGACCGACCCGTTTCCATTCTCCCGGCGCGTCCATTTTGAGACCATCCGGTCCGTATACACAGACGACCCGCAAGACATCATTGGTCAACCCATGTTCACAGGCAGATGAAACCAAAGGGACCGCATCCCTTTTCTCACACGCCTTGTACAGCGTGCAAAAATTCCATGGATACATGGACAACACTTCATCCCTGATGGTCTCCCAATGAAGCGCACACGCTTCCGCCACGGTCGTTCCGCTGGCTATGGACGTGATCCGCTCGCTTGTCTTGAGCGCGGAAAGAGCCAAATTGCAAAGAGTGGTCTTGTCAGCCATTATTCTTCTCCAAAAGGCGGGGACACACTGTCCCCGCCGGTTTGTCCGGGCTAGGTTCCATTTGTCACCGTCGCCATGGAGCCATTCACGGTCACCACGACAACATCCACGGTGGGCGTGCCATTATCCACAACCGTAATGATGTCCCCGGTCGTCAAATTATTGTTTGAAATCGCGTCATTGAAATAACCGTTTTCGGCCACAGTCTCGATCGTGTCAGCCGAATGGTACGTAAACATCTGCTTGCCCGGATACCCGGATTGCAGACTCATGTTGTCCTGATTAAAGGGCATGGGTCAGCCCCTCCTTTCCGCCGTCTCGGGCGGCCTCATCGATTGCGGATTCCGCGTCCTCGGTCTGCTCATCGCCGCGCAAGCCGCGCAACTTTTCAAGAACAGGCACGGACACCCCTTCCTTTTCCTTTGCCCCAAAATGCTCGATCAACACGGACAGCACGGCGTCATCCGAGCCATGGACCACGCATTCTTCCGAGGGACCAGGCCGGGACTCAAGCAGGACAAGACGCCGCTCAACGGCATCCATCGCCTTGAAGAGTTTGTTGATATCCGCCGTGAATTCTGCCTTCATCGATTTGAACTCATTGGTCAGTTCTGCTGCGTTCATGGATACCTCACAGATTATACGATGACAGAATCATCATTGCATTGAATCTCGATCACACCTTCAGGATCAATAAGACAGGCCCCGGCAGACAGCATGGAATCAGCCAGATGCTCGGCCTTGTCCGGTACCCAGTCCAGGAACCCCTTGACCTCTTCCGCTTCGGCCAAACCGAGCGCGGTCTGATGGTAGGCAAAGCACTTGCGAGTCGAGTCGTCCAGAGGCAGCCCTGTATGAAACATCCAGGTGATCCCCAACCAGGTACGAGACTCAGTGCCTTTGAGCCACGGATACTTGTCACCCGCATAATCGGAATTCTTGAACTCCTCGATGTTGAGCAATTCATTCCACTGATGCGGCCCAAGCACGGCAAATCTGTTGCCATCATCAGGAACATCGTTGACATTGAGTGCCTGAAAAACCGACAGGGCCACGCCCTTTTCAAACCCTTTCGAGCCATTGCCAATGATGTTGGTGGCCAAGTCCATCTTGCCGATGAGCAATTCATCAATCTTGCGACCAAGGGCGTAACCACCGGCGTCCAACGCAGTCTGACTGATTGACAGATCGTCCACTTTTTTCTGGTCGAGTCGGCCAATGTATTCGGCGGCGTACCAGTCTTCCAGTGTGCAGGTCACAGAGCTGTGTCCCAGATTCATGAGCGGCACGTTTCCATGACGGGATTTCTTTCCGGCCTGCCCCCGTCCGACTTTGCGGAAATGCAGTTTTTGACCGGATACACCGGTCTTGCGCCGTACCGTCTTGCGCAATTTTGATCCTTTCTGCTGGTACGCCACATGCGCACCGGCTTCCCATTTTTCGACAAAGGCATTGGTAATGCTCACGGACATACTGTCCCTCCTGTGATTGTGTTCAACAAAACGCCTCGGATCAATCCGGGTGTCCCGTTCGCTGAAACCATGGAGGGTATCCTTTCGGGCCTCCGGTCCCGTCGGGGCCGGGCGGCAGGATAACGCCCCTGCCGCATGGCGATGACCTTATTCCCCGGCAAGAAGCCGGAAGCCGTCATTGACTTTTTTGACAAATGCCTCATCCCGTTGATCGGATTCAGCATATTTAGGATCTTTCATCATATTGGTCAGCTCCGCCTTGCTCAGCGGCATGTCTCCACCGCCACGACCACCGACCGGTCCCTTTCCACCCTCGATGTGCAAGGCATCAGCAATATTGTTCAGGCTCTTGATGATGTGCGGATTGATTCCCGCTCCACTTTCCTGAATGAGCTTCACCGCGTCATCAGTAAACACCGCGTCCAACACCCGCTCGCCTCGATCGATATGCCAGTCGAGAGTGTCCACGCCATATTCTTTTTTCAAAGCGGCTTCGGACGCCTGAAACGCTTCATCATAGGCTGCCTTTCTGGCTTCCATGTTGGCGGTTCGTGTCTCGTCCACCAGATCGAGAACAGCCTGCATCCCCTGCGGAGGCGCACCTGTCTCAAACATGATTTCAGCCATTTTCGGAATGAGGGAATCCTCACCAAAATCGTGCATGTTCAACCCGGAATTATAGTCCTCCAAGGACTCCGGCATTCCCGCCAGCTCACGCAATTGAGACTTGAATGCGGCCTTGTCCTCATCAGATGCATCCTCGCCAAGAGGGACCAGCCCATGGGCCTGTTTCCCAAGCTGTTTCTGAGCATGAACAAGGGCCTTGATTGCTTCATTCGGATTCTCATATTTTTGAAGCGAGGGATGCTCACGAATGGGAATCACTGTCTCGGTGCCGTCTTCGTTGGTATTGGCAATGGTCCACCCATCGCCTTCGGGAAGGGTTGCGGTCCAATGACTTTCTTCCTGACCGGTGTCCTGAACCTGGGCGGTCTCTTCACTCATCACACATCTCCTGTTCGAGTTCTTCGGGGTCAATCCCCATTTTTCTGGTTATATCGAGAAACACAGACCTTCGGCCTTCGTTGAAAGCCGTGGCATCAGGGCATCCGGCAACGTAGCTTCGAGAATTCATGCAACACGTTTTATACAAATCCCTGAGCACCTCCTGCCCCATTGGTGATTTGAAAACGCCCCGATAATGCACCTGAATATCCGTATGATTCAAAAAGCCTTTGAAAACTCTGAACCATCTCAAATTGATCTTAGGCATTGCCTGCCACCCCCTGCATTCCCGCCATCTTCTGTGCCATGTCAGCACCCATGGTCGCCTTTTGCATGGCCGCTTGTTCTTCGGCTTGCGCAGCCCGACTCTCCCGGGCCTCTTGCCGCGCCTTTTCCGCCACCATCAATTCCGCTGGCGGATTGAAACGTTTTTCATAAATTCGCATGGCTGCATCATTATCCAGATTGTCCAACACGGACTGATCCCCGGTCCGCTCCACGATCAAGGCCGCTCGATCATACATCTGGTCAGTGGCTTCCACGTCCGCACCGTATCGCATGGCCCGGACAAGCGGCCCGGTCAGTACGACCTTGAGCGAATCCTCACCCATGGACTCCGGAGCCGGACGAATCAACCCCTTGCTCATGCAGATATCAAAAGCATTGAGCAACATGGGGGTCGGTATCCGATTGAAGAACCGGGAGAAAAACGGTTCCATGTTCGTGGCCTTCTCCAGCTTGCGCATCTGACGTTCCCCCAGGGTTACGCCAGATCGGATTTCCTCCATTTCAAAAGCCGCCCGACAAAAATGCATGTCAATGATCGCCTGCTTGCGAGCCATGAGATCAACACCAATACCCGGATCACCAACCGGCATGGCCTGAACCGGCGGTTTGTCTCCGCTCGTGAAATCGGCAAACGTCACGGACGACGCACCATTGCGAATGGGACCGGTTACGGCGTCATTCTGAGCCATCACCGGCGGGTCAATCCGTTTTTCCCCACCGCGCATGACAGTACGATCCATGGAATTGAGCTGCAAAATTTCGGTAATAGCCTTTTGTGCCGGACCACTGGCCGGTTTCACAGTCCCGAACGCAAGAAACGGAAACCGGGAGAATCCGGCCTCGAACACCGTTTCCTTCTTGGATATCTCGGCATAGACTTCGGCAAAGGGCATGTTGAGCGCACCCGGGACCTTGGGATTCCGCTTGGTACGAGGAAAGACGGCATGAAGAAATTCCACATCCGTATCCAGTTCCTTGTCCTTGATATGCTCGGCCACCACGGCACCGGCCTTGCCCTGAAACTCCCTGTCCCATTCTCTGGCCGTCTTGGTCACCTTGGCGATGGCCGTGTCCGCATTGCCATCACTGTCCGCAAAAAAGACATATTCAAACGGCGGTCGTGTATCGAAAAAAAGCGTCTGCTTCCGGCCTTCCTTCATGAAGACGGTGCAGCGATTGGCATACCCGGCATCCAGCAATCCCTCGTGAATTTCTTCAGCCATGTTGGACCCGATAAGCGCGGACAGCACCACCTGATCCACATGTTGCAACCACGCCCGGTGCTCCCGGACCTTGGCCGATTCTTCATTTTCGGTGGTAAAGTTGAACCACAACATATCGCGGGGCATGGTGGTTCCCTGCGTCCCCGACGCCCAGGTATCCATGTCGGTCTCGGCATAACTGGTGATCTTCCTGAGATTCTTCTTTTGCGCCCGAGACTTCGGCCCGGTATTGACATTCGCCTTGCGCGGCTTGCAAAATAACGCCGCTTCCTGCGCGTCGATCTTGTCCTGAATCACCCGCTTGCAGCCGGACTCATACTGCCGGAGCAGATCGTCAAACCGTGTGTCACTCAATGGCATCCCCTACCCCCACAACTTTTGCATGAGCACAGGCGCACGATAATCCACCCCATCCGCACCGGTCTTGTTCAAAAGACTCTTGCCTCGCCTCGGCTTCCTCGATTCTTTCGGCTGATTTGGAGCCATTCCCCTTTTGATATATTTCGTTGTCTGCGTTTTGGCATCCCACACCAAGTCCGCCGTCATCTCATTCAAATCACCATTCTTCATCAACCCCACGTTCCCCTTGCCGCCTCTCAAACCTGTCATTTGCTGATTACTAGGATTGGAAGCAGAGGGCGTTTTGTTGGATGTACCAAAAAAGGAATGGTAATCAGCCAAAGTGTCATATGCGGTAAGCACATTAGCAAACCCTATAGGATTCAAGGAAAAAAGACCGCGAACGCCATTCAGCACATCCATCCCCATACCGATCCTATCAGGTGCCAACTTACCATTTTCATATTGGAAATTACCCTCACTAAGATTTTCTGCGGCAATCTCAGCACGATTTTGGGTGGCTCCCTTTGGCACCCCAGAACGATACAGATCAACAGCCCTTCGCATTGGAACAACTCTTTTCCGATCAAGCATAGCGTCATACGCCCGTTGTCCAATATGACGATCGGCAACAAATGAAGAATTCATCCTGCTCAAAGGATTTGTTCCAGGCTCTCGTTTAAAATGGCCAAATGGGGACATCATTCTCTCAGTTTCTGTAATATCCTTCCCCAACTTCACACCTTCATTGTACATCTCCCGACTCATGATATTTCGAGAAGCATAGTCTGCATTCACATAGTCTCGTGCGTTAACCACCTGCCCATCAGCAATCTCATCTTCCATGCCGGCAAGAGTGATCGAAGTGTGCTGGCGCGGAGCCATACCCGGCCCAACCGGGGCATGTTTCATCAAGACCCCCGGCTTCTCCACTGAAGCAACCACCACCTCTCCTGCCTGCGGTCCACCAAGTGAGGATGATTTCCCATTGAATCCGGGGCTATTGCTGACATTGGTGCCTTGGCTCATGGCTGCCTTGTTCTCGGCCCGCCGCTGATCGGCAGTGCTTCCCACGCCATGCCCGAAAGTGTACCCGCCGAAACTGGATATTGCGCCCTTTCCCTTGCCCTTGCCCTTGCTCGTGCTACTTGAACCGCACATATCAACGTCCTCCCAACAAGGTCCGAGTCATGACGGACGGCGCACTCGTATCACCCAATGCAAAGGTATCCTGCAACGAATCCTTGCCCTGTTTGTTCAAAAGCCGCCGTCGTTGATCCTTGGCCTGTTGAGCCGTTGCCGCTGTTGATCGATCGGGAGCCGCCGAAACTTTTGGGGCCTTGACTTCACTCCCGGTCATGCTCATGGCCGTGGATGCCACACCAGCCAATGCCGCCCCTCCCGACACCAACATTTCAAACGGACTCATGTCCGTCGGAAAAAAATCACTTGCTCCACCACACATGTTCTCACGCCTCCAGCCGTTGAAAACCAAACATCCGAACCTGAAATCCCATGAACCCAACCATCTTGATGAAATTGACATCCCCCGGATCATCCGAGGCCACAATGACAACCGCCGCGCCTTTCTCGGCACAATATCGCCGAATGGCCGGAGCATCCTTTTTCTTCAATTCCCGCCACGCACTCAGACCGGGATCAAGTATCCGCCAGTACATCCACGCCTCTTCATTGTCCGGTCCCCGAAAGGCTAATCCAACCACGGCATACACTTCACCGCCGGGAGTCAGAAATTCCAACCACTCATACTCTTCGTGTGCGTACTCGAACCCGCATAATTGTTTCGGCTGCTCTGCAACACGCTGAATCATGCTACTCCTCCACGCACTTGGTTTGCGTGTTGTTGCCGGTCCGCCGTTCCTTGAATCCCACCGCAAAATATCGAAAAGCGTCCACGGCATGACTGGTCCAATCATGAACAGGCCGAGGACTGAAAGCCCCCATCTGCTCGTTGAACGCCCGCCGATAATGCGTCAGGGAATCAATCCCGACCGCGCACCGGGTTTCGTCAAACCAACATCTTGGCAAAATGGAACGAATGCCATTGATGCCGTCCTGAATCGGAATATTGGGTGCGATGTCGAACCGGATGCCGAGTGACCGGGCCACTTCCAGCCGCGACTTGCCCGTGCCGAGTTCTCGAACTCGAATATCGTGCGGGGCAATGTGTGTGCCGTACTTATACGGCTTGTCATCCAGCACCTTGACATAATGATCCAGCCCTTCACCGCTGGCCTCATAGTAATCGACAACAGCAAATGAACCGCCCGGCTTGGCCTGTACGAACCAAATGGCCGTGGAATCGGACATGCCAAGATCCCACGCAGTATGTACCGGAATGATCGGGTCATACGGCACATTCGTTATCCGTCCATCCCTGTGAGCATCTGCCATCAGTTGACCGAAGTACGCACCCTTGATGGCCGCAGTGAAGGAACATTCAAATTCCTGCTCATACTCGTCAGGGTCCATTTCCCGTTTAACCGCCGCCAATTCCTTCGGATCAATGATCCCGGTTTCCGATGCCCGAAGCATGATGGCGCACCAATCCGGGTCACGCTTGGCATGGTCCCAGACCTCATACAGTGCGTTCTTGCCCTGCGGTGTCCCGATGAACAAGGCCCAGCCCTTGCGGTCGGACAAAGCCGGACGAATGACCTCGGTCCACACCCGGTGCGGCATCTGCGCCACTTCGTCAAACACCACGCCATCCAAATAAATACCACGCAACGAATCCGGATCATTGCCGCCATACAGCGAGACGCGCCCGCCGTTCGGATAATCGATGCGCAAATCCCCTTCATTGAACTCGACCCCCGGAACCGGCGCGGCATATTGCTTGGCATAATCCCAGGCAACGGCCTTGGCTTGCTTCCGAAGCGGAGCGATGTAGGCAAATCGAGGAGCAGGCAACGAACAGCGCATGGCACCATCATTCAGAAGATTGACCGCATTCACGGTCTTTCCGAAACGCCGATGACAGATCAACACGGAAAACCGCTTGAGCTGGTCGTTGACCTCTCTCTGAAGAGGACGAGGCCGAAACCCCGTATCAATCACGTTCGCCTGGTCCACGTTCAACTCCGGTTGAAATCTGCATAATGACCGGACCACCATTCGCGCCGGTCATCTCGATATTCTGCCTGCTTTTCCACCGCTCGGGGTCCCGGTTGGTCATCCAGACCTCACCAGCCCGAACATCCGGCGGAATAAATTTCTTCGTCTTCTTTTCCTTCACCACTCGGGCAAAGGACTGCTCCCCTATCTCGGTCACGCCAATCAGCGTCTCGGTCACCGTCTCGGTGTAGCGGATGCCAACGGCCCGCTTGAAAAATGCAGCTTCAACCTTGTGGAGTTTCTTCCCGTCCTCAACCGCGTCCTTGAATTCGGGAAACCTGCCGAGCCAATTCCGAATCGTCTTCTCGTCAACGTCGAACAACTCCGCGAGCTGCCGCTGACTGAACCCGCCCCGCTTGCAGGCCACCAAAGCCTGACGCGGGTGCTTCTCGCTGTCGTATTCCGTCGGTCTGCCGCCCTTGTCCGTCACACTCATCGTCTTGCGTAATAGAGAACCGCCGCGATCACCCCCAACACTAGGCAATTGACCAGTACACGCAGCGTGGTTTTTTTCACGGTGTCAAAACTCTCACACAATTCGTCAATGAATTCGTGGTGACGGATGTGAGTTGGCCCATCAATGATGTTTGCAGCCTTCAACTCTTCACGCACGGCCTCGCGCACGGCTTGCTTGATGTCCTCAGTCACTTGTTCCTCCAGACATCGACCCCTTTCTCGACGCTTCGCCCGACAACGTATCCACCGACACCAATCTTCATCAGTTGCCACAACTCAGGCGGTAATGAGAGGGTCGGAGCTGCTGGCCAGAAAAGCGATAGGTAGGGATAAATCAAATAATTATTCGCCACGATAGCGACAATCACCAGCATGAGAATGGGCCGCCATGACCGTTGAAGCCAGTTCCCGGACATTTCAGTGACAAGCACTTGAATCTGTCCGGCCAACTCGCCCATGATGAGCTGAAGCTTGCCACGTTCCTTCTCCCCGGCATCTGGCCATATCTTGTCTATGATCGTGCTGCCGATGTTCAAAACGCTGTCAATCCCGAAAGCCATCATCACTCCTTTTTTGCCTCCCTGACTCACCGGCCCCGCTCAAGGAAAGAAACAAGCGGAACCGGGAGTACAAGGAGAATGACGCTGTGCACAAAAAGCATACCCCATGAAAAAGCCCAAAACCGAGAATGAACGATTTTGGACTACCTAGAGGGTACTTTTGACCCAAGATTACCTATTGACAGCTTTTTCAGACCGCTTCGTTTCCCTTGTTTGAAGGGGAAACAAGGTATTGATATTGAGCACGGATTTCCCCCCATTTTGCAGGAAGGAACTGGTCAGCCTTCCAGACAGACCATATTTTCAGATCATCTGGCCGAGCATACCACGGTCCATTGGAGCATTCCTGATAAGCAGGAAGTCCCTCTTCTTTGACGAGAGCAGGAACATCTTTCGATTTTTTACCCACAACCCGCGCAATCTTTTCCCGCCCCTTAATCAAATATTCTTCACTCACACCCTCACCCTCCCCGGCTCCGGCAGCGTGCCGAACTGCCCGGTATTGACCTGCTTGGCCTTGCGCTGCGGCTCGATCCGAAATGACAGATACCGCTCGCAGGCATCCACGGACCGCCAGCCCCCAGCCGAAGCCGTGACCCGCAAAGCGTCTTCCTTGCCCATGGCCAGAACAGCCTCATAGGTGTTGTTCGCAAAGGTCTTGCGCATGGAGTGCGTCCCAATCTTGCCGTCCATGCCCAGGCCCCGCGCCGTGCTGCGAATGATCTGCCACGCCCGTACCCGGCTGATGGCCTTGTTCCGCCCCTGCCTGGACCGGAAAAGCATGGTCCCATCCGAGTAAAGCCCATCCAGGCGCAACGCCTTGACCTGCGCACCAATGGCCGCCTTGTCGTCTTCGCCAAGCTCCACCTGCCGCACATGCCCGGTCTTGGGTTCGGTGATGATAATCCAATCCAGCACCTCACCGTCCTGAAACACGTCCCGCACCCGCAGGCCCAACATCTCGGAAACCCGGAACCCGCAGGACACGCCGAGCACGAACAGACAGATATCCCGGAATCGCTCCTGCCTACAAAATGTCTCGGCTATCGAAATCACCTCAGCCCCGCTCAATGGGCGGCAACCCTGCATTGGATTGGTCTGTAACATGCTGTTTCCTGTGTCATTTTTTACAATGTCCTCGGTGCGGATAAACCTCGCACCCTCTTTTCAGGCTCCAAACGGATTTTTTCAGACGCCCGAACCACTCCCGAAACCATGCCCCACCTGCCTCAAAGAGGCACAGGCATTCCCTCGGGCTTCAAATTGGGTCAGATTGTGAAACCAATCCATCTTGAAGGCTCGCTTCCCTCCGCTCAAAAGCAATGTTTGCCATGGTTTTAAAAAAAGTTTCAGACGAAGCGGATTCCACATCAGCAACAACATAAACCTTGCCGTTAGATAAAATTTCCTTGACCACTCTGAGCCGTTGCCCATCTTGCACTTTAGTATAAATTCGCATAGCTATGCCGCCTCCTTGAGTCGCTCTGCTTCCAGAATTTTCACATCAAACCCGGTCAAACCGGAACACATGGCCAGAAACCGACGAAACGTATTGCCCGAATTCAACACAGCCCTGTCACCGTGCAATATGCCCTCATGGGCACCGAGCAGGATACACCCACGCGTGTCCCCAACAACATTCCCGGCATGAAACAGGATGTGCGACCGCCCGGGAACATTGTTGACTTCAAACGTCCGGCCAAACCGAGGGGAGTCCACAATCCCGCATTCGTACTCACCAGCCGGGATACAGGAAATATTGACGGCATTGCCCTTGTCCATCGGTTCCAGAGTCGAGGCAAACGGCATTCCGTCAACCAGCATCACACCAAACGTCCCGTCCTGGTCCTCGTCGTATCGAATAATCGTGACCTTCATGCCATTTCTCCACTGCAATTCGTTGTTTTTCGCGATAACCGCGACTCATTGTGCGCCTGCCGATTGGCCTCACGCATCCGCGCCATGGGGTCCATGCCCGGATTGATCCGCATCAGCTCCCGCAACTTCAGACACACCGGCCCTTCCTCGCCAGACCGCTGAGGCATGGCCGCATCAGCCGGACCGCACTGCGTTTCCTTCCACTGAAAATGCAAGGCCTTGAGCTTCTTCGCCCAATTCCGTGGCGGCGCATCCATGTCCCGCACCTGCGCCAAGATGTAATCCCATGCTTCAAACGGGATGTACTGGCACTGCTCCCACACGTCTTCCTTGAACGTTTTCTTGGGCGTCTCCCGGCCAAAAGCACGCCACATGAGTGTCCATACCCGCGAAAATTCGTTCCACTTTTGCATGATTATTTCTGATTCAGTCATGCGTCATCTCCTGAGTTCCGGCGGCAGTTCGTCATCGCCGCCATTGATGCCGTCAATTTCATCCTCCCACCGCCCCTGATTAAGCCAGGTGCCGGGATTCGGAAAATAGTGCTGCCCGTCATTACCCCGAAAATGATCTGCTTCAAGCTGTGCTTTCAGCGCGTCGATAATCGTCAGCGCGTCCACGCCCTTGATCTTTTTCCAGCACTTGAACGCATACGCCTTGGCAACTTTTTTCGGGTATTCGATCCAAAACGCTTCAAAGGCCTTCGTGTACCCACTCCCCCCCTGGGGGGATTTAGGGGGGTTCTTCTTCTTAGCCTTCTTATTATTCTTATCATTCTTGTTCTGTTGCCCGGTGGTTGCCCGGCGGTTGCCCGGCGGTTGCCCGGCGGTTGTCTTATTGGTTGCCCGTCCTGCTTCATCATCGGACTGATAAAGTCCCCAATTCAAGACAGTTATGAGAGAAAAACGGTTGCCCACATTCTCTACGGAAATGAACTGGTCAGGCTTGTTGGTCAAGACCTTCAACATCCGGTGCAATTTTTGTCGACTCACCCCAAGGCTGACGCACCAATCCGTCATGACAACGGCAAATGATCCGCTCGGAATAACCTCACCCCGAAACGGCAATGGCTTGTGATTCACCTTGACCAATATGGAATGGATAAGCCCACGGTACTCAAGTCCCCTGCTCCATGAAATGGAGTCTGTGACCTTGCGCCACGCCTTGTAATATCCCCGATGCACCGGCGTTACCCACGAACCTTTTTTCGAAACGTCCGGAGAAATTCCGCCCACACCCCGCGCCGTTTTTTGCGATCCACAACCCGCCCGACCACATCATCCGCAGAGCAGACCGGCCCACCGCATTTGAACCGCACCCGACCGCTGCCGAATTCGGTGTATTCCGCCTGATACCGGACACCGAAAGCCAATGCCTGCTGAACCACATGTTCAAGATGCGCATGAATCAACGCCGGCGGCTTGTTTTCGATGGCGGCCTGTACCACATCGGACACGGCCCGAGACAGGGCTTGAGACGCAAGACTGGCACTCATATCAACGAGATCAGGGACATCACGCGCCAAGCGAATTGGCACCCCCTGTCCAGCCAGATGCGTCACGAGAATACGCGCCGCGTCCACTGCCGCGTCACGTGCCGCCGGGCTCCCCTCGTCCACCAGCTTGTCGCAAACCATCATCACATGCTTGAGCGGTCCGTGCTGCGCTTCTTCCACGCCCGGCACCCTGGCCCACCGATACGCCTGCCCTTTGGACTTTTTCCCGCAAACATCTCCCACAAGGTTGGCACCAAGTAGGTCGTTTGCATCCCTCTGCCACTCGTGCGGATGCACGGGAATGGTTTTTTTGCACATGTCATTCCCCTCACTCATTTTCGAGATTGTGTTGTACAATTCTCCGTAGCCCGGTCAGGCTGGATAAGATGTAAAGCAAGTTTCCGAGTGACCGGAGGCAAAACACCACGCTCGCGGATACGACGATATGATCGAGCTGTCCTGTATCCCAACTTACCAGCCACACGAGAATGGTTACCAAACTTCAACAAAAGCCGTTCAAAAATTTCCGTATCAGTCATGTCGCTAGATTAGGTCTTTTTGACCTGATTGGTCAAGGTCAGTTACGCCATGGACAAAAAAACAAAAAAACATTCAATTATTCATATGGTAAAAGATCAATATGAAGTAGCCACAAAACTCGGGAACTTGCTCGTTGAACGCATTGCGCGAAAACAAGAGCAACTCGGATTGTCAGATCAAAAATTAGGGGATTTGGCTTTTACGTATGTGACTGACCGTCAAAAAAAGGTAAACAACCTGAAACATGGCAAAAGGCAATTAACCATGGCTGACTATTATCTGCTTTGCCAAGCCGTTGGCCTGCAACCAGACAGAGTACTCAGTCTTGTTTTGGATGATCTTGAAGACGCAAAAATCCAGACGGATATTTCAAAGGAATCTGTAGCCTGACACTTATTCGCGGGGGGCGATCGGGTCCCCGCCAAACCGCAACCACCTATGATCCGGCTCGGCACACATGGCTCAAGCCGATTTTTTTTGACCAATAAAATCGCTCTAACGATAAAAACACCACAAAGCTTATAGCCTTGCAATAAAACATGCCAAAAATAGAATTCGAAAGATATTTTATCAACGCCAGTATCAAATTGGCAATCGAGCAAGGCATGAATCACACACAATTTGCCAAACATATTTATGGTGACAGCGCGACCTCGGCCACGCGGTGGAGAATGATGCGTAATGGAGACAAAGGAATATATCCAAAGGTTTCACTCTCTTTTGCAAGGGACATTGCAAAAGCCTTGAACACAGACTTACCAAGCCTCATCTTTCGCGTTGACCAACAATACCAATTGAATACACGACAAGATGAAAAGGACATTCTGTCTGCCCCCATCACTCCATAGGAAACAAAAAAATGCCGTCACTCGGACAAACAAAACGCCCCACTCTTGCCATTACTCTACTCCTCTGCATCCTCTCTGCCTGCACTCCAAAGCACCCAACAAACCTACAGGAATGGGATACCCTTGTTCGCAAAACAGTCAAGGCCTGTATGAATGGCGATCAAAAAGCCTGTCGCCAGATCAAGGAGATTAGAAGACAATACGAAAAGGATTACCCTTGCCCATATACAAGACCCCCTAAGAATAGGGAGAAGATATTCATCGAGGCAGCACTTTCCTGCTTCAACGGCAACATCCCGGACAATTATGGCACGCTGATTCATGAGGCAGAAAAAAACAATTTCGGATTTTGCGATAAACAACGATCAAGCTTTGCCACGACACTGAGATTTGCAAAAGGATCCGGACTTTACCTCGTCAAAAAATACGGAAAAAGTGCCCAGGAATACCAAAAAGCATTTGCTGAAATTGGCCCAGACAACAATATAGACAAAAACATTGGAATACCCTTTCTGGCATTCTATCCTGCCGCCTTAATCAAGGCTGGCGATATTCAATCCGCAAACAATATCCTAAAAACCCCCATATTCACCCCGATTCAACAACTTGATGAACCTTTAATTCAGTCTCTTTTTGAAAGAGCTGAAGATATCTTTCCCAGCATAGAGGCTGAGCAATACAGCATACCTGTCCTGATCGGAACGCTTCTTGTTGTTGAAACAAATGAAAACGGCAATCAATTAGTCAAACTTACCATGATAGACGCCCTCAAAACCCTCGCCCCCTTCACACCGGTTCCGAAATTTATCTTGAAAGACAAGTAGTCTCTCCCATTCCCTTCAATCCGAATTGACCGAGCTTTATGCCTAGGTCTTTTTTTCCTAATTTTATATTGACGATTAGGTTAAAAAGACCTAATCTGTTTTTCAACAGGTCAACGAAAGCCACCTGCGCGGCCTCGGCCCGCGAACGGCCTTCACCCATCCGGCCTCGGCTGGAGCGCACGCATAGCGGCGTCATGGAAAGGGTTAAAACACCCAATGAAGAATGGCCCAGTAAACAGGCCAGATCGTGGCAAGAAATACATCCACTCCTGCGCAAAACAGCCAGGAAAGGAAGTTGCTGGTTTCATGCCAGTCCACCACAACGAGGTAAAAAAATGTGATCGCATAGCCGATTGCATAAATAACAGCACCAGGATTCATGGTGTACCTCAATTTGTTCTTTGACATAACGAGTTTAATCTAAAAACTCGTCAAGCGGATTTGGTTCAAAATATTCGGGGAAAATAGATAGCTGCCTGAACTGAGAGATCAAAGGGAAAAAACGTTCCACGAACTATTCCTTCGGGCTCCCGTCAGCATTGCAATACATGGTAAATTCGAAAGAATCTCCAAGGGCTTTGGCCCGCATGAAGGCTTCACACGCTTCCTTGGGTTTATCATTGTTCATCAAAACGATTCCTTGGGCAGTCGCAACACGGGAATCGTCAGGGAAAGATTTTATTCCTGAAGCACAATTCTCTTCAGCTCCCCAAAGCCAGAGAGAACTGGAAGAAGCTTTGATTTTATCAGCATCTTCGATACACAAGGCAGCCCTCTTCCATTCTGGTGACGCAAGTTTTTCCGCCCGCAAAGCATCTTCCTTATCCTTTTGAATACGCTTTTCGTTAGGACTCCCGTCAGCGTTGCAATATTCAAGGAAAGCTGAACTGTTGCCCATCGCCATGGCCAAAGCAAAATCCTTGCATGCAACATTTTTGAGACCATACACCCAACGCATTTTTCCCATTGTAATTACAATGTCGGAATTTCCCGGGTCTGATTTAAGTGCCACATAACAATTTCCAAGACACGTCTCTACATTATGCTTTGTGGGTTCAAACATGCCACTTTCGAGAAAGATTAAATCATCAAAACAAAGATCAATTTTATCTTCCCGACTCGCACACCCCACGCACAAGCACAGCATGAGCAGCAACAACACTATTTTTCGCATCGGTGAAGTCCTTTTTGCACGGTTGAAAAAACAACCGTTACGCCTTCGCTGATATTTATTCAACATCCTGCACCCACCCCCGGAAATGCAGGATGTGTCCAACGGCCCGGGGCGTCCATCCCTGTTCGTCCCGGGCCAAAAGGAGAGTGAAATCATGGCAACGTGCAAACATAAACCGTGCGCCGTCCTCCCCAAGTTCAAGGGGAAAAGCGGCACACAAAAGACCTCTTTCTATCCCGCAGAATTGTGGGAAGAAGACCACGGAGGCAAACCGGGATTGTACCGGGTGATGATCGGCGAGAAATGGCACACCCGGCCCGGAGAATCCGTCAGTTTTTTCACCGTGCAAGGGATTGGTCGGCTTATCCTCCACCACCTGTCCAAGGGATTGGACGTCGAGCAAAAGCAGCCCGGCGTCCTCCCCGACATCCCGGTCCGCACCCCTGTGAGCTATTGGCCACACGACGAAACGCAGCCAACGGCCAGCTACACCAAGACAGCTCCCTTCCGTGATTCTCATGGAGAATGGCGAGTCTGGATATATTACAAGGATAATCCGATTCTTCTGGCTGACCTCAACTATCGCGAAGACACACGCATGGAGACACACGATGACGAAAAATGAAGTCCTCAGAAAGCAAGGCAAGACAGCTCTTGAAAACGCCATCCGTAAAGAGGCTCTGCGCCACACGGTCCACTATGGACTCAGCGCGGACGACATCAACGATGCGGCCTGCACAGTCGCCCGGGAAACCGAGGCGTACTCCGAAGCGGCAGAAGAAAAGGACTAGCCACACATTTCGGGGATGGTCCCCGAACCAACGGGCCGGGGCCGCACCGTGCGGCAGGGCGAATATTGTGAGCCTGTTAGGCCCGGCCCGTCACAAATTTCTAGGAGTTTTGCGACATGACCAAAGAAGAACTGATCCAAATGATCGAAGAAATACCGGACTGCTACGAAATCAATTTTGGGGGCGAGTTCACCATCAAAATTGATCGGAAACAAGGCGAAGCCGTTGCCGGTTTTAGATCGGCAAAAAAAGAATCGTTTGTTGCGATGTCTGGTGGACCGGCCCCGTGTCAGGAAATGGACGCCTGTCCGTTCTACAACCCCGCATAGTTTGAGAGGAGAGTGGGCAATGTCAAAACCAAAGACACAGCAGCTCATAGATTGGCTCAAGGCCAACCAGGACAAAATGACAGATAAAAAATCCACTGAGATTGTGGATTGTCTTGAAGGGCAAGTCGTTGCCCTCAATACACTGATGGATGCCTTTGAATATGAGCATTCAGCAAGAAAAGAATACAGTTCAAGGCTTGGCGAACTCGAAGCGGAAGCAAGGCGGCTTCGCAAAGTTCTTTCGACAATTTACGGGGAAGACCAGCACCCCAACTACGACGACCCTACATCGCCGATTATCGGATCTCTGGGCAAGATGGCGTGGAAGGCTCTCAATCGCACGCAAAATGGAGGGTAGTACCACAATGTCTATCAAAACATGGATGGCAAAAGGCTCTGTGGCTCTCAATATGATGAATGGGAATCAGACTCAGCATCGTATTCCA